>NZ_KV824089.1:0-11151 GCF_001815995.1 Dietzia sp. HMSC21D01
TGGTCGGCGCGGCGGCGGCTTCTGCCCGCCGCGCCTGCTCGGCTACCCTCGAGAGGTCCGGCCACCTGCGCCGGGCGCCCCGCGGCAACTCGGCGGAAGTCGGTGTGAATCCGGCGCTGTCCCGCAACTGTGATCCCGTCCCCGGACGGGCGAGCCAGGTCGGCCGGTGCCGCGGTAGCCGTACGTACTGACCTCGGACGAAGGACGGTCGCGTGCAGCGGCCCCACCGCCGCGGCCCGAGCTGTTTTCGTCCTCCGAGCCGCGGAGGATGCCATGCCCCACCCACGAGCCCGTTCCCTGCTGATCGCGCCGCTGGCCGCCCTGGCGCTCGTCGCCACCGCGTGCAGCGGCTCCGACGGCGAGGACCCCGCCCCCGCCGATCAGACCGGCGCGGCGGCCGACGAGCCGCAGGCCATCGTCTCCCTGAGCCCCACGACCACCGAGATGCTCTACGCCGTCGGCGCCGGCGACCAGGTAGTGGCGGTGGACGAGCGGTCCGACTTCCCCGAGGAAGCGCCGGTCACCGACCTGTCCGGCTACACGCCCAACCTCGAGGCGATCCTGGGCTACGGCCCCGACCTGGTCGTGCTCACCGACGACAACGCCGACATCGTGGCCGGGCTCGAGCGCTCGGGCGTCGAGGTGCTCCAGCTGCCGGCCGCCCAGACCCTCGACGAGACGTACACCCAGCTCGAGCAGGTCGGCGCGGCCACCGGCAACATCGGCGAGGCCGCCGAGCTGGTGTCGGAGATGCAGACCGAGATCGACGGGATCGTCGCCTCGGTGCCCGAGCGCGAGACGCCGCTGACGTACTTCCACGAACTGGACGACACCTACTACACCGTCACCGACGCCACCTACGTCGGCGAGGTCTACTCCATGCTCGGCCTGACCTCCATCGCCACCGGCGACGACACCTACCCGCAGCTGTCCGAGGAACTCATCCTCGAGGCCGACCCGGACCTCATCTTCCTGGCCGACGGTCAGTGCTGCGGCGTGACCCCGGAGACCGTGGCGCAGCGTCCCGGCTGGGACGGGCTCACCGCCGTGCGCGAGGACCGCGTCCACGTGGTGGACGAGGACCTGGCCAGCCGCTGGGGCCCGCGCATCGTGGACTTCATGCGTGAGGTCGCCGCGATCGTCGCGCAGATCCCCGCCGACCAGCCCGCGACCCAGCCCACCCCGTGACCCGCCCGTCGCCCCGCCACGCCCTCGTGCTGGGCGGGGCGACGCTGCTCTTCGGCGCGGCGATGCTGCTGGGCACCCTCATCGGCCCGGCCGGACTCACCGCCGGCGGGGTGCTGCTCGACCTGCTCGACCGCCTGCCGCTCATCGCGGTGGACTCCGGCCTCACCGAGCGCCAGCAGGTGATCCTGTGGGAGATCCGCATCCCACGCGTGGTGCTGGGCGCGATCGTCGGCGCGATGCTCGCGATCGCCGGGGCCACCTACCAGGGCGTATTCCGCAACCCGCTCGCCGACCCGTACCTGCTGGGGGTGTCCAGCGGGGCGGGGCTGGGCGCCACCCTGGCGATCGTCGCGGGCGGCGCGATGGGCTCGGCGATGGTGCCGCCCGCCGCGTTCGCCGGCGGCATGATCGCAGTGCTGGCCACCTACACGCTGGGCCGCAGTGTCGGCGGCGGACGCAGCGAGGTCGTCATCATCCTCGCCGGCGTCGCGGTGGCCGCGTTCGCGAGCGCCATCCAGACCTTCTTCATGCAGCGTCACGACGACACGCTGCGGCAGGTGTACTCGTGGATGCTCGGACGCCTCACCACAAGCGGCTGGACCGACGTGCGGACGGTCCTGCCGTACGTGCTCGTCTCGGTGGCGGTGATCGCCCTCTTCCGGCGCATGCTCGACGTCATGGCGGTCGGCGACGTCGAGGCCGCCACGCTGGGCATCTCCCCGGCGCGCGTGCGCCTCATCCTCATCAGTGTGGCCACCCTCGGCACGGCGGCGGTGGTGTCCGTGTCGGGCCTGATCGGGTTCGTGGGCATCGTCATCCCGCACGCCGTGCGCATGCTCATCGGCCCCGGCCACCGGCTGCTGCTGCCCACGTCCCTGCTGGCCGGGGCGACGTTCCTCATCCTCGCCGACGTCGTCGCGCGCACCGCCATGAGCCCGGCCGAGCTGCCGATCGGGGTGGTCACCGCCGCGATCGGCGCCCCGTTCTTCCTGGTGGTCCTGCGCCGCAGCCGGGGGCACATATGACCCCGACCCGCCCCGCCCTGTCCTGCCGGGACCTCCACGTGGCCCGCGACCGCACGCCGGTCCTGCACGGCATCGACCTCTCGGTACCCGCCGGGTCCTGGGTGTCGCTGGTCGGCCCCAACGGCTCTGGCAAGACCACCCTGCTGTTCGCGCTCGCGGGCCTCATCCCCGCGTCGGGGCGAATCGAGGTCGACGGGTTCGCGCCGCGCCGCGCGGGTCGCCGCCGCGTCGCGCGGACGGTGGCGATGATGCCGCAACGCCCAGTGGTGCCGGAGGGCGTCACCGCGCGCGAGCTCATCCGCCTCGGCCGCACGCCGCACATCGCGCGCTTCGGGACGGAGTCGGCCCGCGACCACGAGATCGTCGAGAGCGTCATCGACCGCCTGGACCTGCACGATCTCGCCGCCCGCACCGCGACCACCCTGTCCGGCGGCGAGCTCCAGCGGGTGGTGCTCGGTCGCTCGCTGGCGCAGGAGCCGCGGGTGCTGCTGCTCGACGAGCCCACCAGCGCCCTGGACATCGGTCACCAGCAGCAGGTGTTGGACCTGGTCGACTCGATGCGCCGCGAAAGCGGGCTGACGGTGGTCGCGGCCATGCACGACCTCACTTCGGCCGCGCACTACGGCGAGCGGTTGGTGCTGCTCGACGGCGGGCGCGTCGTGGCTGACGGTCGGCCGGAGGAGGTGCTCACCGCCGAGCGGGTGGCGCAGGTGTACGGCGCGCGCGTCGAGGTCCTGGAGCGTCCCGACGGCCCGGCGGTGCTGCCCCTGCGGGACGGGTCGCCGTGATGGAGGTCGTGCTGCTGGGTACGGGCGCGGCCGAACGCCTCGTCCAGGTAGGCCGCGCGGCTCTTCAGCGCGTTCTGCTCGCCGTTGCCGTGCAGCTGGTCGGTGCCGATCTGCTCGGCGTCGTCGGGCGCCTGACCGCTGCGCGGGCGGTGGCGCAGCACCGACGCACCGACGGCCAGGCTCAGGTCCACCAGCACGCGGACCCGGAAGTCGCTGAGCTGCGGCTCCCGGCGGCTGATCGCCTCGTACAGCGGGTCGAGGATCTGCTCGGCGATGCACGACCGGGCGTCGCTGGAGAGCATCAGACCGATCTGTTCCCCGGCGACGAGCAGGTTGTCGGCGGCCTCGATATCGTCCGACGAGCGCCCGTAGAGCTCCCGGAACATCGTGCGGAAGATGTCCACGGGGGTGAGGTCCGCGTCCGCCTGGTCCACCTGCCGCACGAACTCGGCGATCTGCTCGCGCAGGAAGTGCACGAACGCGTCCTCGCGGTGGGCGAAGTAGTTGTGGAACGTCCGGGTGGAGACCCCCGCCCGCCCGGCGATCGCCGACACGGTCGCGCCCTCCACTCCCTCGGCGACCAGGAGTTCCACGGCGGCCGCCGAGAGACGGGTGCGGGTGTCGGCCTTCTTCCGCTCGCGCAGGCTAGGCATCGGCTCGCCCGGCACCACCACCGTCGGCCCGGTCGCCGCCGAGCTCGTGCTTGCCGGCGCCCGGGGACTGGGCGGCAACGGTCTCGGCGGAATGCCGGCCCTCTGCCAACGCGTCGGGATCGACCACCTCGTCGTCGTCACCGGATCCGGCCCGGTTCCCGCCGCTACGGGGACCCTCCGCGCCGACGTCCTCCAACGCCGAACCCTCCACGTCCACGGACGGCAGGATCCGGTCGAGCCAGCGCGGGATCTTCCACGCGCGCTCGCCGAGCAGGAACATCACCGCCGGGATGATCGTCATGCGGACGACGAAGGCGTCGAACAGCACGGCCACGGCCAGCGCGAAGCCCATCACCTTGATGAACTGCTCGTCGATCGTCATGAACGCGGCGAACACGCTGGTCATGATGAGCGCGGCCGCGGTGACCACGCGCGCACCGTGCTTGAACCCGTTGGCCACGGCGTTCTGCGCGGTCTTGCCGTGGACCCAGCCCTCGCGCATGCGGGTGACGAGGAAGACCTGGTAGTCCATCGCGAGGCCGAACACGATGCCGATGAGGATGATCGGCAGGAAGCTGATGATCGGCTGCGGGTCGGCGATGATGCCGCCCCAGCCCTCCTGCCACAGCGCGACGGTGAGGCCGAAGGTGGCGGCCACCGACAGGCCGAAGCCCAGCGCCGCGATGAGCGGCACCCAGATGGAGCGGAACACCAGCATGAGCAGGATGAACGCGAGCGCCAGGACGATGCCGATGTACGGCAGGAGCACCTCGGACAGACGCTCGGAGATGTCCTCGTAGATCGGGGTGACGCCGGTGACGGAGTAGGTGCCGCCGGTCTGCTCCTCGAACTCGCCGATGCCCGCGCGGATGTTGTCCAGCACCGTCGCGGCCTGCTCGTCGGTCGCCCCGTACTCGGGCGTGATGAGCACCTGCGCGGCGTCGCCGGCCTCGTTGGACTCGACGATCTGCGCGTTACGGACGCCGTCCACCGCCTGGATGTCCTCGACCGCGGTGGCCCACGCGGCCGGACGCTCCTCCGCCGGGACCTCGAGGGTGTCGACGAGGGCGATCATCGGGGCGTTGCGACCCGGGCCGAACGCCTCGGCCGTGAGGTCGTAGGCGGTGCGGTTGGGCGTGCCGGGCGACATCGTGCCGTCGGACGGCATGGCGAGCCGCAGCTGCGCGGCCGGGATCGCGAGCAGGCCCAGGAGCACCACGGCGACCACGGCGTGCAGGATCGGGTGCTTGCGGACGCGGCGGACCCAGGTCAGGCCCATCGTCGGCTTCTCGTCCTCCGGGTCCGGCGCCTTGACCACCGGGACGCGGGCGCCGAAGACCTTGGTGCCGACGGCGCCGAGGACGGCCGGCAGCAGGGTGATCGCGACGAAGACGGCGACCGCGACGGTGGCGGCGGCGGACAGCGCCATCGCCGTGAGGAACGGGATGTCGATGATCGACAGCGCGGCGAGCGCGATGAGCACGGTCAGGCCGGCGAACACCACGGCGGAACCGGCCTTGCCCACCGCGAGCCCGGCGAGGTGGGCGCGCTCGCGGAACGGGATGGTCTTGAGTTGCTGCGCCAACTCCCTGGGCTCGAGATCGTTGCCGCCGATGTGTTTGACGAGCTCGGTGCGGAAGCGCGAGACGATGAACAGGGCGTAGTCGATGCCCACGGCGAGGCCGATCATCGACGCCAGGGTCGGCGTGAAGTTGCTGATCGTGTCCGTGAAGGAGGTGGCGGCGAAGATGCCGGCGATGCCGATGCCCACACCCACCACGCCGACGAGCAGGGGCAGGCCCGCCGCGATGAGCGAGCCGAAGGTGATGGTGAGGATGACGGCGGCCACGGCGATACCGATGATCTCGCCGGTCGCGCTGATCTCGGAGGTCTGGAACGCGTTACCCGAGTAGGCGATCGTCAGGCGGTCCTGATGCTCCGCGACGAGGTCGGCGAAGGCCTCGCGGTCCTCGGCCTCGACGTTCATCGTGGTCTCGGCGTCGAACTGCACCTGGAGCGTGCCGGTCGTCCCGTCCTCGCTCAGCGGGCTGAGCGCGGCGAGGTCGGCGTCGATCTTCTCCTGCGGGATGCCCTGCGCGGCCTTGGCCTCGGTCATCTGCTGACGCATGCCCTCGGCGGCCATCACCGGGCTGACGATCGCCTCGGTGCCGGTGAGGAAGTCCAGCTCGCGCACCTCAGCGAGGAAGGCCTCGACGTCCTCGGCCACGGCCGGGTCGGTCAGGGTGCTGCCCTCGGGCGCCCGGACGACCACGGTGCCCGTCGGCGCGTCGAGCTGGCTGGGCGAACCGGGGAACCGCTCCTGGATCTCCTCCTGCGTCTCGATCGACTCGAGGCCGGGGATCTCGAAGCTCGAGGTGGTCTGCTGCGACAGGGTGGCGGCGGCCGTGCCCATGCCCGCGATGATGAGCAACCACGCGACGATGTACCTCCACCTGTGCAGGTAGGCCGATCGGCCGATCCGGTAGAGAAATGACGCCATGCGCTTGGCTCCTCGGGGCGTGGGTGCGACTCGCGAACCCCCGCAGTTTTGCACGCACGCTGCACGATTGCACAGTCCGTGCAAGGTTGTGTGGCGGACGACACGCGCGCGGTTGTCCCCCGGCCCCGCGGGGGGGCGATTCTCTGGGAGCATAGGGTTACCTAACCCCCTGCCGAAGGAGTATGAGTGGCCCGCGATCGCCAGCCCCCCGCCCCGACCGTCCTGACGGTGTTGCGCACCGAGACGGTGACCGCCCACCTCGTCCGGGTGGTCCTGGGTGGCGAGGGCTTCGAATCGTTCGCCGCCCGCGCCGATACGGACAGCTACGTCAAGATCGAACTGCCGCACGCCGACGGGACGGTCGTGCGGACGTACACCGTGCGGCGATGCGACCCGGTCGCCCGGGAGATCTGGATCGACTTCGTCGTGCACGGTGACGCCGGAGTGGCCGGCCCGTGGGCGCGCGCGGTCACCCCGGGCACGCAGGTCGCGCTGCGCGGTCCGGGCGGCGGCTACCGTCCGGACCCGGAGGCCGACTTCCACCTGTTGGCCGGGGACGAGACGGCGGTGCCGGCCGTCGCCGCGGCGTTGGAGTCGCTGCCGGAGGACGCCGTGGGCGCGGTGTTCCTCGAGGTCGGGGGCGACGACGACGAGGTCGACCTCGTCGCGCCGGCGGGTGTGGAGGTCACCTGGATCCACCGCGGGACCCCCTCGACGGACGCCGGCCCGGGGCTGATCGACGGCGACGCGCCGCTGGTCGGCGCGGTGCGTGACCTGCCGTGGCCGGGCGGCGACGTGCAGGTCTTCGTCCACGGAGAGGCCGAGACGGTCATGAAGCACCTGCGGCCGTACCTGCGACGCGAGCGCGGCGTGCCCGCCGCCCGGGCGTCGATCTCCGGCTACTGGCGGCGCGGCCGGACCGAGGAGGGCTTCCGCACCTGGAAGCGCGAACTGGCCGAGTCGGAGGAGGGCCCGCAGCCCGTCAGGTGAGTCCGGGCTCATCGTGTCGGGGCGACCCGGTACCCTCATGTGCCAGCACCGTTCACGCATCAGGCCCCTCGCGTACCCACCCGGGAGGCCCAGACGGCACAGACAAGGCATGGCACATGGCATTCACACGCGCGAAGCTGTTCACCGGACTGGTCGCCACCTCGGCTCTCGTCCTCGCAGGTTGCTCGGGCGGCGGTGACGACGCCTCCGGCGATGGTGGCGAGCCCTACCGCATCGGCATCAACCAGCTCGTCCAGCACCCGGCTCTGGACTCGGCCACAGCCGGGTTCAAGGAGGCATTCTCCGAGGCCGGCGTCGAGGTCGAGTTCGACGAGCAGAACGCCAACGGCGAGCAGGCCACCGCGCTGACCATCGCCCAGCAGTTCGCCGCCGACGACCTCGACCTCACCCTCGCGGTGGCCACTCCGGCCGCGCAGGCGATGGCCCAGAACATCATCAACATCCCGCTGCTGTTCACCGCGGTCACCGACCCGGTCTCGGCCGAACTGGTCGACTCGATGGAGGAGCCGGGCTCCAACGTCACCGGCACCTCGGACGCCGCTCCCATCGAAGAGCAGCTCGAGCTGCTCAAGCAGCTCGTCCCGGACGCCGAGCGTGTCGGGATCGTCTACGCCTCCGGCGAGGTCAACTCGCAGGTCCAGGTGGACCAGGCCGAGGAGGCCGCCGGTCCGCTGGGGCTGGAGATCGTCACCCAGACCGTCACCACCGTCAACGAGATCCAGCAGGCCGTCGAGGCGCTCGGTGACGTCGACGCGATCTACGTGCCGACCGACAACATGGTCGTGGCCGGCATCGCCTCGCTCGTCCAGGTCGCCGAGGACAAGCAGATCCCGGTGATCGCCGCGGAGGAGGGCACCGTCGAGGGCGGCGCCGTCGCCACCCTGGGCATCGACTACACCGAGCTGGGCCGCCAGACCGGTGAGATGGCGCTGCGCATCCTGCGCGACGGCGAGGACCCGGCCACGATGCCGGTCGAGACCGCGACCGAGTTCACCTACGTGGTCAACGAGGCCGCGGCCGAGCGTCAGGGCGTGACCATCCCCGAGGACATCCTCGCCGAGGCTGATCGCAAGTGATCGGGGCCGTCGAGGTAGGCCTCATCTACGGGGTCATGGCGTTGGGGGTCTTCCTGACCTTCCGCGTCCTCAACTTCCCCGACCTCACCGTCGACGGCAGTTTCACCACCGGCGCCGCCACCGCGGCGATGGGGCTCCTCGCCGGCTGGAACCCGGTGCTCGCGACCCTCGCGGGCTTCGGCACCGGGTTCCTGGCCGGCACGGTCACCGGCCTGCTGCACACCAAGGGTCGGATCGACGGACTGCTCGCCGGAATCCTCACCATGATCGCCCTGTGGTCGGTCAACCTGCGGATCATGGATGGGGCCAACGTCCCGCTGCTGCGGCAGGACACGGCGTTCACGCCGCTGCGTGAGGCCGGCATCCTCGGCACCTGGGGCGGCGTCGCCGTCCTCGCGGTGGCCGTCATCCTGCTCGGCCTGGTCGTGTTGTGGTTCCTCACCACCGACCTCGGCCTGTCCATCCGGGCGACCGGTGACAACGGGCCGATGATTTCGTCGTTCGGAGTCTCCACCGACTTCACCAAGACCCTCACGCTGGCCCTGTCCAACGGGTTCGTGGGCATGTGCGGCGCGCTCATCGCGCAGTACTCGGGCTTCGCCGATATCTCGATGGGCATCGGCCTCATCCTCGTCGGCCTGGCGTCGGTCATCCTGGGTCAGGCGATCCTCGGCCAGCGTCGCCTGTGGCTGGCCGTGTTCGCCGTGGTCGTGGGTGCGATCCTGTACCGCCTCATCATCTTCGCGGCGCTCGAGGTGGGCCTGAACCCCAATGACATGAAGGCCATCACCGCCCTGCTCGTGGTCATCGCGCTGCTGCTGCCTCGCTGGAAGTCCGTGGGTGGCCGGTTCGGGCGCAAGCCGACCACCCCGGTCGCGGCCAACGAGCGGGCCGTGGCCGGGGTCGGTGCCGCGGTCGATCCGGGCCCCGGCACGTCCGCCGACGCGTCCGCCACCGGGTCCGCCGCCCCCGGCACCAAGGAGGTCTGACGATGCTGTCCGTCACCGGAGTGTCCAAGACCTTCTTCCCGGGCACCGCGAACGAGCGCCGGGCGCTCAACGACCTCACCCTGACGCTCGGCGAGGGCGACTTCGTCACCGTGATCGGCTCGAACGGCGCGGGGAAGTCGACCCTGCTCAACGCCGTGTCGGGCAAGCTGCCGGTGGATACCGGCGCGATCGACATCGACGGCGTCCGGGTCAACCGCCTGCCCGACCACAAGCGGGCGAAGTACATCGGCCGCGTGTTCCAGGACCCGCTCGCCGGCACCGCACCGAATCTCACCATCGAGGAGAACCTCTCGCTGGCGCTGTTGCGCGGTCGGCGTCGCGGGCTCGGACGCGGGTTGAACAAGAACCGGCGCGCCCGGTTCGGCGAGCAGCTCGCGATGCTCGAACTTGGCCTCGAGGACCGACTCACCGCCAAGGTGGGGCTGCTGTCGGGCGGTCAGCGCCAGGCGCTGTCGCTGCTCATGGCCGGGTTCACCCAGCCGCGCATCATGCTCCTCGACGAGCACACAGCGGCGCTCGACCCGCAGCGGGCGGCACTCGTCACGTCGATCACCGAGCGCATCGTCCGCGAGGGCGGTCTCACCACGCTCATGGTCACGCACAACATGGAGCAGGCCATCCGGCTGGGCAACCGGCTCATCATGATGCATGAGGGCCGGATCGTGTACGAGGCCGACGACGCGACCAAGTCCAAGCTCACGGTGCAGGACCTGCTGCGCGAGTTCACCAACATCAAGGGCGCGACCCTGTCGGATCAGGCCTTCCTCGGCTGACCCGCCCGCGGCGTACGCCGGCCGCCACGCGCCGCGAGGGCCACCGCCGCCCCCACGAGAAGGACGTTTCGCACACTCCCACTCGGGAGACGTGTGCGGAACGTCCTTCTCGTCGCGCTACCCGCGCCCCGCGCCGCCCGCGCCTCGCACGGCCCGCGCCCGCGCCGCTCAGCCACCGATCGCGCCGGGCACGGCCTCCCAGCCGTCGCCGTCCCTGCGCACCAGGCCCATCTGCTCGAATTCCTCGAACCAGCCCGGCGCGGGCCAGCTCCCCCACCGCGCGGCGTAGTGCGCGCCGTTGCGCAGGAGGTCGGCCAGGTGGTCGACCGGCGGATCAGCCACCGGGTGCCACCGGTGGTACGCGTGCGCGCCGGCCACCAGGATCACCGGCACGCGCCGGTGGAGCAACCTGCGACCGAAGTCGGTGTCCTCGGCGCCGTACCCGGTGAAAGCCTCGTCGAACCCACCGAAGTCCGCGCGCAACCGGAGCCAGAGGTCCGGCCGCACGGCGAACGACAGCGACCAGAACATCCCGAACTCGTCGGGCTCCAGTCGCCGCGTGCCGCGGGAGGGGAACGGTCGGGCCGGGTGCGGGTCGGTGAACGCGGGCAGGTCGGCCGGATCGGGCGCGCCGGCGGACTCGGGGAGGTAGGTCACCGGCCCGAGTCCCACGACGCCGTCGGGGATCTCGGAGTACCTCGGGCCCAGCTCCGGGCCGGGCATGCAGTCCACGTCGAGGAAGACGATCAGGTCGGCTCCCAGTTCGGCCGCCCGGTCGCCACCGAGGTTGCGGCTGCGGGCGATCGGCAGGTCGGGGCCGGCGGGCAGCTCCACGACCTCGACGTCCTCGGCGGAGAGCTCGGCGGCCAGCTTCCGACCGCCGGGCCTGTCGGGCAACACCACCACGTGCCGGGCACCGGGCAGGTGCGCGGCCATCGCGCGGCGTTGGGACCTCAGGTGTTCGGCGCGGCCCGGCGTGCAGACCGTCACCACGGCGATCGACGCCGCGGTGGTCATCGCGCCGCTCCGACCGTCGACTCCGCGAAAGGCGCGCCCAGCCCGCGCCCGGCGAGCTCCGGCTCCCGCCCGTCGGCCACCGCCTCGAGGACACCGGCCAGCCGCTCGGC
>NZ_KV824090.1:0-5643 GCF_001815995.1 Dietzia sp. HMSC21D01
GCGCCGCCAGCCGCACCCCGGCGTCGATCACCACGTCGCCGGCGCGGACGTCGTCCCCCGGGCGGCGGATGAACTCGCCCGGCGACCGCGGCGCCACCACCAGCACCGCAGTGGGGTCGGTGTCGCTCACCCTCGTGTCCTCGACCGGCACCACACAATCCGCGCCCTCGGGCACGGGCGCGCCGGTCATCACCTTGCAGGCCTCGTCGTCGTCGACCCCGTGACCCCGACCGTCACCGGCGTGCACCGCCCCGACCACCCGCAGCCGCGCCGGCGAATCCGGCCCCGCCCCGGCGATGTCCACCGACCGCACCGCGTAGCCGTCCATCTGCGAGTTCACGAACAGCGGCAGGTCCACCGACGCCCGCAACGGCACCGCCAGGACCGAGTCCGCGCACGCCGCCAGCGGAAGGTGCGTGCTCCGCGCCGCCCGCTCCAACACCGGCGCCAGGTGCGCGCGCAGCAGCTCGCGGTACTCGGCGGGGGACGGACGGTCGGGCCGGTCGGGCAGGGAACTCATGTCCCCACGGTAACCGCGTTGTACTGTGCCTACGGCGCGCGCGGGTGCGGCCGGACGCAGCGAGAGTGGGGAAGACGTGGGTCTCTGGTCGGTACACGGCGACGGCAGGAACATCCGACCCGGTGAGGTGGTCGCCCCCATGGAGCGGCTGAGCTGGCCGCGCACCATCGGGATCGGCGCGCAGCACGTGGTGTCGATGTTCGGCGCGACGTTCGTGTTCCCCATCATCATGGGCCTCAACCCGCAGCTGGCGATCCTCTTCTCCGGCGTGTGCACCCTGCTGTTCCTCGCCGTGGTCAAGGGACAGGTGCCCAGCTACCTCGGCACGTCCGTGGCATTCGTCGGCGCGGTCGCGGCGATCCGCGCGCAGGGCGGCACGAGCGCCGAGGTCACCGGCGCGATGCTCGTGGCGGGCGCGACGCTGCTGGTCGTGGGCGTCGTCGTCCATCTCGTCGGCGGCCGCGTGGTCACGGCGGTGCTGCCGCCCGTGGTCACCGGCGCGGTCGTCATGCTGCTCGGCTTCAACCTCGCTCCGGTCGTCGCCGAGACGTACTGGCCCCAGGACCAGTGGGTCGCGCTGGCGGTGATGGTCGTGCTGATCCTCATGACCGTCGGGCTCAAGGGCTTCGCGGGGCGGATCGCGATCTTCCTCGCCCTCATCTTCGGCTACGGCCTGTCCTGGGTGCTGGACCTGGCCACCGGCCCGATCACCTCCCTCGACGCCGGCTCCGGTGAGGTGGCCGAGCACCTGCGCGTCGACTGGTCGGGCGTGTGGGACGCGCCGTGGATCGGGCTGCCGCCGATGACCGACGAGGCCGCCGGCGTGGTCGGCATCCACGCGCCGAGCTTCTCGCTGGCGTTCGTGCTGCTGGTGGTGCCGGGCGTAATCGCGCTCATCGCCGAGAACGCCGGGCACGTCAAGGCGATCGGGGAGATCACGCGGACCGAGACCGACGGCCTGATGGGCCGCGCCCTCGCCGCGGACGGTGCGGGGACCGTGCTGGCCACGTCGTTCGGCGGGTCGGCGACGACGACGTACGCCGAGAACATCGGTGTGATGGCCGCGACCAAGGTGTACTCGACGGCCGCGTACGTGGTGGCCGCGCTGACCGCGATCGTGCTGGGGTGTTCCCCCAAGCTGGGTGCGGTGATCTCCGCGACCCCGGGCGGTGTGCTGGGCGGCATCACGGTGGTGCTCTACGGGATGATCGGCCTGCTCGGCGCCAAGATCTGGAAGGAGAACCGGGTCGACTTCGGCAATCCGTTGAACCTCGTGCCGGTCGCGGCGGGTGTGGTGATCGCGATCGGCGACACGACCCTGCAGATCACCGACGACTTCCAGCTCGGCGGCATCGCCCTGGGTACCCTGGTGGTGGTCCTGGGTTACCACCTGGGACGGGCGATCGCGCCGCAGCTGCGCGGCCAGGCCGAGCGCGACGAGATCCACGAACTCACGCTGCTGGGGCCCACCCCGGACGTCACCGCGCTGGAACGGCGGCCGGAGGACGAGTGAGCGGGGCACGGCGCGGGCCCCTACACTCGGGGCCACCTACACCTTAGAGGGGAGGTGGCCGCCGTGACCGTCCCGGACACCCGCCGCGCACCGGGCGCGGGCCCGCACACACGCCCCGCGACGCCGCTGCTCGTCGACTCCTTCGGCCGCGTCGCCCGGGACCTGCGGGTCTCGTTGACCGAGAAGTGCTCGCTGCGCTGCACGTACTGCATGCCCGAGGAGGGGCTGCCGCCGATCCCCGACGCCGCGCGGATGACGGCCGACGAGGTGATCCGGTTGGTGGCGCTGGCGCACCGCGAGCTGGGGGTGCACGAGGTCCGCTTCACCGGGGGCGAGCCGCTCATGCGGTCCGACCTCGAGCGCATCATCGCCGGCACCCGTGAGGCCTGCCCGGACCTGCCCATCGCCATGACCTCCAACGGGGTCGGCCTCGAGCACCGCGTCGGTCGGCTCGTCGAGGCCGGGCTGGACCGCATCAACATCTCGCTGGACACGGTCGACCGCGCCGAGTTCGCCGAGCTGACCCGCCGCGACCGGCTGCCCTCGGTCCTGCGCGGCGTGCGGGCCGCCGTCGAGGCAGGGCTGGATCCGGTCAAGGTCAACGCGGTGCCGCTGCGCGCGACCCTGCACGGCGCGCCCGACCTGCTGGAGTGGGCGCTCGCCGAGGGCGTGCAGCTGCGGTTCATCGAGGAGATGCCCCTCGACGCCGAGGCCACCTGGTCACGCGCGGAGATGGTCACCGCCGCCGACGTGCTGGACTCCCTGCGGACCCGGTTCGAGCTGGTCCCCGCGGGGCGCGAGGACCCGTCCGCGCCGGCCGAGCTGTGGCGGGTCGCCGGCCACACGGTCGGGGGCGCGCCCGCTACGGTCGGGGTGATCGCGACCGTGACCCGCAACTTCTGCGCGGCCTGCGACCGTACCCGGCTCACCGCCGAGGGAACGGTGCGGTCGTGCCTGTTCAGTGACGACGAGACCGACGTGCTCGGCGTGCTGCGCTCGGGCGCCCCGGACTCCGAGGTCGCGGAGATCTGGCGGGGCGCGATGTGGGGCAAGCAGGCCGGGCACGGGATCGGCGGTACTGCCTTCCACAGGCCGCGGCGGTCGATGGGAGCTATTGGTGGTTGACGTGTCAGTGTCGAGCGATAGAGTTGATGATGTGAGCAGCACACCGGATGTGGGACGGGCGCCGCGGGTGATCACCGTGGGCTACTACGCCGCGGCGGAGGACGCCGCCGGTACCGCCCGCGAACGACTGCACACCCACGCCACCACCGTCGGGGAGCTGGCGCGGGAGGTGTGCGAGCGGCACGGTGAGCCGCTCGCCAGCATCGTCACGGTGTCCTCCTTCCTAGTGGGCGACGAGACCACCCGGGATCCGAAGACCCCGATCGACGGCGTCTCCGCCGTCGATGTACTGCCCCCGTTCGCCGGCGGCTGAGCGATGAACCGGAGCCGGGGGGTCGGCGTGCTGACGATCGCCCTGGCGTGCACGGTGGTCGGTGCCTGCGCGACGCAGGAACCCGAGGACGAGACCACGACCATCGGGGTCGCGGCCGCCCCGTCGTTGACCGCGGCGTTCACGGAGATGATCGACATCTTCGAGGACGAGCATCCCGGGGTCACCGTCAGCCTCGAGCTGGGCCGGTCGGACACGATCGCCGCCGGGCTGCCGGGGCGTGACGACATCAACATCTTCGCCTCCGCGAGCGAGGAGGCCATGCAGCAGGTGGTGGACGCCGGCGTGGCGGTCGACCCCCGCGTCTTCGCCCGCAACCACGTCGTGGTGGCCGTGCCGTCCGGGAACCCGCGCCGGATCACGGGGCTGCGCGACCTCGAACGCCCGGACCTGCGGGTCGGGCTGTGCGCGATGGACGTGCCGTGCGGGAAGGCCGCGGAGACGCTGCTGTCCGCCGCGGGCGTCGAGCCGCCGGGCGTCGAACGCGACTCGGGCTCGCGCGCCCTCGCCGCGCGCCTGGCCGACAACGACGTGGGCATCGTCTACCGGACCGACGTCGCCGCCTCGCACGGCTGGGTCGCGCAGGTCGAGGTCGACCAGCGGGACCGCGAACTCGCCCAGACGGCGGGGACCACGCGGTACTCCGTGGCCAGGGTCGTGCGCGGCGAGGAGGGGGCCGACTCGGAGGGGGAGCGCGCGGCGACGGACGATTTTTTGGAACTGGTCGTCTCCGACCGGGGCCGACGCGCCCTCGAGAACACCGGGCTGGCCCCGCTGCCGCAGTGATCGCGGGGAATCCCCCCGTCGGCCGCGGAAAATCCGCACGTCGGGAAGGTATTTGGCCGGGCCTAGACTCGGCGATATGAGCACTTCGGCGCCCCGCTCCCCGTCCCGGCGGACGGGATCGTGGCACCGGCGGGCGACCCGGCCGGTGCAGGTGTGGATGATCGCGCTGGTGGTGCTGGGCGTGGTGCACCGGTGGGTGCCCGCGTCCACGTGGACGATCATCCACGTCTTCACGCTGGGCCTGCTCACCAACTCGATCCTCGTCTGGGGCCAGCACTTCACCGAGACGCTGCTGCACCAGCGGCCCGCGGAGGAGTCGAGGGCGGTCCAGGTGCGCAGGATCATGGTCCTCAACGCGGGGATCGTGGCGTTGGTCGCGGGGATGATCGGGGCGTGGCCGATCGCGATCGTCGCCGGCGCGACGGTCGTCGGCGGAGCGGTCGCCTGGTACGTGGTGGATCTCGTCCGGCAGATCCGCGCGGCCGCCCCGACCCGGTTCCGGCCGATCGTGCGGTATTACGCGGTCGCGGCGGCGTTCCTGCCGGCCGGGGCCGTCGCTGGCGCGGTCATGGGGGTCGGCGTCGACGAGGAGTGGGGCGTGCGCCTGCGGGCGTTCCACCTCGCCGTCAACGTCCTGGGATTCGTCGGCATCACGGTCCTCACCACGCTGGTCACCTTCTGGGCCACGGTCCTGCGCACCCCGATGGCGCGGGGCCAGGACACCGCGGCGATCCGTTCCCTGGCCGTCATGGCGGCGGCGGTCGTCGCGGCGGCGGGAGCCTCGCTCGCAGGGCGGAGCCGGTGATCGCCGTGGCGTTGGGCGCGTATCTGCTGGCCGTGCTGTGGCACCTGGTGTACCTGGTCCGCGCCGCACGCAGCGCGCCGCCGCGGGAGTTCGCCTCGATGAGCATCGCCTGCGGGCTGGTGTGGCTGCCGATCGCGCTGGGATGGGCCACGTGGCTCGTCGCCACCGGCCGAATGGCCGACCTGGGCGACGTGACCGCCCCGCTGCTCGCCGGCGCCGCCGCCCAGATCCTGTTCGGCGCCATGAGCTTCCTCATGCCCACCGTGATGCGCGGGGGGCCTGCGGCCGTGCGCGCGGGGATGGTCGAGATGAACCGCCTCGCGGCGTTCCGCCTGGTCCTGGTCAACGCCGGGCTGACCGTCTTCCTCGCGCCTGGCGGGACCAGCTGGACGCGGGTCGTCGGCTCACTGCTGGCGTTCGTGGGGTTCGTCCTGTTCCTGCCCGTGATGATCCGGGCCGTCCGCGCGCAGTTGCGGGTGATCCGCGCGGCCGCAGCGGCGCGGGAGGCCGGGGAGAAGCCCGCCCGGGTCACGGCGGACACGGCCCGCGCGGAGATCGCCCCC
>NZ_KV824091.1:0-2988 GCF_001815995.1 Dietzia sp. HMSC21D01
CCTGCCATACGGGGACGCCCCGGCCGAGCCCGCCGCCCGCGGTCCGTGGCCGGGTGCGCTGCCCGCGCCCTCGCCGTCGGTGGTGTGGCCCGGACCCGGCTACCGGCTCGAGATCCGCGAGAACGGTGACCCGGGGGCCGCCGTCGTGGCGCGGGTCCCGCTCGCCGGGGGAGTCGTGCTGCGCAGCGTGGAGGGGGCAGCCGTCGGGGTCACCTCACGCGGTCTGCTCAGTGCGCGACCCGCCGCCATCGAGGTAGGCGGTCGCAGCTGTGCGCTGCTCGGGTGGTCGCGGCCGTGGCCGATCGACGAGGCCTGGTGGGAGCCCACGTCCGACGGGGAACCCCGCCGGCCCCGGGCCCGCATGCAGGTCGTCCCCGAGCGTGCGGCCGCGTTGCTGCTCTGCGGCGTACTCGGGGACGGGTCGGAGAACTGGACGGTCGAGGGAGTCTACGAATGATGATCCGGCCGCTCACGCCCCGGTCAGCCGTGCCCGACTCGGGGGCGCGATCAGCGCTCGATGTCCACCACCAGACGGGTCGGGTTCTGCAGGAGGAAGGCGGAGAAGGCACGATCGGTGCCCTCGAGGCCGATCACCGCCTGCGCCTGTCCCTCGAACTGTCCCGCGAACGCCACGCCGGCCACCCCGGTGGCGTCGTCACCCGTCACGGTGCCCACCGGGACCTCCTCCAGGCCGGTCTCGGTCGGCAGGACCTGGCCTCCGATCATCACCTGGAGGAACGAGTCGCCCTGTACCTCCACGGGGAAGCCGCTGCCCTGCTGGGCGGGGGCGTCCACATAGTCCACGGAGTAGTTCGGGACGCCGCGCCCGTCGAGTTCGAAGACCACGCGGTCCTTGCCCTGGTAGTCGCCCATCCGGATCTCGGACACGACCAGCTCGGCGCGCCCTGCGGCGGCATCCGGGGTCTCGCTCTTGGGAGC
The DNA here is from genome assembly GCF_001815995.1 of Dietzia sp. HMSC21D01. NCBI lineage: Bacteria > Bacillati > Actinomycetota > Actinomycetes > Mycobacteriales > Dietziaceae > Dietzia > Dietzia sp. HMSC21D01. Next base: position 940 of record NZ_KV824091.1, read on the forward strand.
GGAGTCCGCCGGACCGGCCGTGGGGTCGGCGGCCTCGGTCTCCTCCGGGGACAGGTTCTGCGCCAGGGCGGCCGGCGAGGAGCCGGCGGTGGTCGTCTGGCTCGTGGCGGGGGCGTCGGTCGAGGTGTCGGTCCCGCACCCCACCACTGCCAGGGACGCGGCGGCGGTCAGTGCGGCGGCCGCGACGAAGCGGCGGTGTCGGGTACGCATGGCCCCACCCTAAATCCCTCTAATCACTTTTGTCCCACAAGGTGGCTACAGTTACACCACTTCGCATGGTGGGGCACCATGGGGGCGTGTCAGTCATCGATCCCGCCCCAGTCCCCGCCTGGTGTTCGCTCCAGTCGGCCGACGAACCGCCGGCCGGCACCGCTGCCCACGAGGAGTCGTGGGTGTTGTTGGAGGTCCCCGCGCGATGGGGGCGCGACATCTTCGACGGGGAGGCGCTGGGCGACGAGCTCTCCGAGCGCCTCAAGAAGCACGTCTCCGACTGCGGGTCCCGCATGTTGTTCATCAGGCGACCCGGCCGCGAGGGTCAACGCATCGACCGGCACCGCTTCTACCTCTGTGACACGCGGCCCGGTCGACGGAGTATCAGGGTCGGCCGCGTCGACCGACCCGCGGACATACTCGACCTCGATCTCTCACCCGGTGGACACGTGGAAGGCGCCCGTGAGGTCGAGGGGCCCGTGGTCCTCGTCTGTACTCACGCCAAGCGCGATCAGTGCTGCGCCGTCCGGGGCCGCCCGGTTGTGGCCGGACTCGAGTCCCGTCTCGGGGACCGTCTGTCCTCGCTCGATCAGGACTCCGCGGTGTGGGAGTGCTCCCACACCGGCGGACACCGCTTCGCCCCGGTCCTGCTGCTGCCCGGGACCGGGTACACCTACGGGCCCGCGGAGACCGACCTCGCGGTCCGCATCGTCGAGGCCGAACTGGACGGCCGGGTCGTCACCGAGCACCTGCGGGGGCGCAGCACGTGGCCGCCGGCCGGGCAGGTCGCGGAGGTCGCCGTCCGCGACTCCGGCGTGGAGGCGGGGATCGACGACCTCGTCGTCGACATCGACCCGGACGACCCGCACGTGGCCGTCGTACAGCACACAGACGGCCGCGCCTGGCGCGTCGAGACCGGTACGCGCCCGCTCCCGCCCCGCGCGCAGAGCTGCCGCAAACCACCGGGCAAGGCCTCCGCATGGGTCGTGGAGTCCCTCACCCGGCTCTGACCGCACCCACCGGCACCGGGCGGGTGAGCCCCGGTGAACTGGTACCACGGGCCCAGGAGCTGGGGAGAGCTCGAACGGGTGCTGTCCGGGCGGCCGAACCCGCGCAGGCCGGAGAACCCCCATCCCGGCGACGGCAGCGACGCCCCCGCATGGTCGCGCACGCGGGGTGACTACACGCCCCCACAGCGGCCGCGCGTCCAGGGACGCGTGCCGTACGCGGAGTTGCACGCCCACACGGCGTTCAGCTTCCTCGACGGTGCGTCCTCGCCCGAGGCGATGGCGGAGGCGGCGGCCGAGCTGGGGCTCACGGCCCTCGCGATCACCGACCACGACGGCCTGTACGGGGTCGTACGTTTCGCCGAGGCCGCCTCCGAGCTGGGCCTGGCCACGGTGTTCGGGGCGGAGCTGTCCCTGCCGGGTGGCGAGCACCTGCTCGTTCTCGCCAGGGGGCAGGAGGGATACCGCCGGCTGTCCCGCGCGATCGCCCGCGCCCACCTGCGGGGCGGGGCCAAGGGCGAGCCGCGGTACGAGATCGCGGAGCTCGCGGAGGCGGCCGGGGGCCACTGGTACGTGCTCACCGGATGCCGACGCGGCCGCGTCCGTCGTGCGCTGGAACGCGGCGGCACCGGAGCCCCCGATTTCGACACCGAGGCGGCCCGCACGGCCCTGGAACAGCTGGTCGAGCTGTTCGGGCGGGACCGGGTGGTCGTGGAACTCACCTGCCATGGAGTGCCCGAGGACACCGAGCGGTGCGACGCGCTGGCCGGACTCGCGGCCCGGGCGGGACTCCCCGTCGTGGCCACGACCGCCGCCCACTGCGCGGGGCCCG
>NZ_KV824092.1:0-5225 GCF_001815995.1 Dietzia sp. HMSC21D01
GGGCCCGGGGGCGTAGGGGCGGGCCGGCGTCCACGGCCGGGACCGGCCGATCCGGCCTGCCCGGAGCGGCCACGGCGGTAGAGTCCGACCATGGACACGGACCGCACGGCCTCCGCTGACCCCCTCGACGCCACCGTCGAGTTCCTCACCGCCGAGCTGCGTGCTGACCTGCTGCGACGCTGGAACGAGCCGCAGCGGCGGTACCACAACGAGACGCACCTGCGGGCCGTCCTGCGGGCGATCGACGCGCTCGAGGCCGACGGGGAGTCGTTCGACGGCACCGAGGTCCGCCTGGCCGCCTGGCTACACGCCGCGGTGTTCGACCCCGCCGGCTCGGAGAACACCGAGAAGTCCGCGGCGCTGGCCGAGCGCGTTCTCGACCCCTCCGCTCCGGCCGCCGAGGTCGCGCGGCTGGTCCGCCTCATGGGCGGGCACCGCGTCGAGCCGGGGGACCTCAACGGCGCGGCCCTCTCCGACGCCGACCTCGCCGTGCTCGGCGCCGACCCCGAGACGTATGACACCTACGCCCGCGACGTCCGCCACGAGTACGCCCACGTGCCGGGCGAGCGGTTCGTGGCCGGGCGGATCGGCGCGTTGGAGGGGTTGCTCGACCGTCGCTCGGTGTTCCTCACGCGGGCGGGCCGCGATCTGTGGGAGAAGAAGGCCCACGCCAACCTCAACCGCGAGCTGGGGCTCCTGCGCGCGGGCGTGTCCGAGAGCTGAGCGGCGCCGCGACCCCGGCCGGCCGCTGGTGCGGTCGGTGTCAGTCGCGCACGGTCGGTCAGTCGCGCGGACCGATGCCGGGTGGCGTGACCGCGGTCGTGTACTCCGCGACGCCGGAGGCGACCATGAACTCGGTGATGGCGCGGGCATCGTCCTCGCCCGGCAGTCCCCAGCCGTCCCGGTACCCGTAGACGTCGGCCAGCGTGTGCGCGTCCCGGGTCCCGCGGGCGAGCTCGACGTCGGTCGGCCCGATGAGGCCGGGATGCGGGACCCCGACCGCGCCGGCGACCTTGACGAGCTCGCGGCGCAGTGACCGGATGTAGTTCGAACACCGCACCGCCATCGTCGTGGGATCGACACCGCGGACCAGCCAGGGATTCTGGGTGGCGACCCCCGTAGGGCATCCGCCGGTGTGACATTTCTGCGCCTGGATGCACCCCACCGACAGCATCGGCTCGCGGGCCACGTTGATCATGTCGACTCCCAGCGCCAGCGCGACCACCGCGTTCTCCGGGATACCCAACTTGCCGGACCCGATGAACATGACGTCGTCGGCCAGCCCGGCCTCGGCGAAGACCGAGTAGACGCGCGGGAAGCCCAGGCGGAAGGGCAGGGACACGGCATCGGTGAACACGAGCGGGCCCGCTCCGGTACCGCCCTCTCCGCCGTCGATCGTGATGAAGTCGACGCCACGGTCGCGCGGGACCATCGCGGTGGCGAGATCCTCCCAGAAGCCCATGTTGCCGACCGCCGATTTGATGCCGACGGGTAGTCCGGTGCGGTCCGCGATCTCCTCCACCAGGTCCAGCATCGAGTCGACGTCGTGGAACGCGGTGTGGCGGGAGGGGCTCGCGCAGTCCTCGCCCAGCGGGATCCCGCGGATCGCGGCGACCTCCTCGGTGATCTTGGCTGCCGGCAGGAGCCCGCCGAGCCCCGGTTTGGCGCCCTGGCTGAGCTTGATCTCGATGGCCCGGATCGGGTGCTTCTCGGCGAGGGCCACCAGCTTGTCGATGTCGAAGCGGCCGTCGTCGTCCCGGACCCCGAAATACGCGGTTCCGATCTGGAAGACCAGGTCAGCGCCGTTCTGGTGGTACGGGCTCAGCCCGCCCTCACCGGTGTTGTGCAGGGCCCCCGAGAGGGCGGCGCCGCGGTTGAGCGACTCCACCGCCGGGGCGGAGAGCGCACCGTAGCTCATCGCCGAGATGCTGACCAGCGACTCCGGTCGGTACGCACGGGCGCGACCCCGGGCTGCGCCGAGCACCTTGGCGGGAGGGAGCGGGAGTTGCTGCCCGGCGTGCGGCCGGGCTGACAGCGTGACGTCGCTGAAGGTGCGCTGTTTGACGATCGGGTAGCCCTCGAGGAACTCGATGTCGTTGTCCGTGCCGAAGCCGAACGTGGTCGCCCGGGCCTCGGCGGACTCGTACACCCAGTCGCGCTGGTCGCGGGTGAACGGGCGTTCTTCGTCGTTTCCCGCGACGATGTACTGCCGAAGCTCGGGGCCGATGGCGGTCAGCGCCATCCGGGCGTGGCCGAGGACGGGGAAGGTCCGCAGGACCGGGTAGCGGGTCTGGCGCAGATCGGTGGCCGCGACCGCGGCGAGAGCGGCCAGTGGCGCTCCGAGGAGCCATTTGCGCATGTCGACCTCCAAGGGGGCGGGGTGGTGGGCCGGGGGCTGCCCCCATCATGCCGACCGGGCGCCGCTGGCATCAGGGCAGGATGCGCGAGATGGCGTCGGCGGCGACGTCTTCGAGCAGCGGGCCCGCGTTGGCGATCGACCGCTCGAGGTCCGGCTCGCGTTCGGTCAAGGCGGCGGCGGCGGCGAACCCGGCCTCGGCGACCCGGTCGGCCTCGAGATCCAGGCGGCCGCAGACCGCGACCACCGGCACCGCGTGTGACCGGCAGAGGGCGGCCACGCCCATCGGGGTCTTGCCGTGCATGGTCTGGTCGTCCAGTCGCCCCTCGCCGGTCACCACGAGGTCGGCGGCGGAGAGCATGTCCTCCAGGCCGGTGAGCGTGCCCAGCACCTCGAAGCCGGGATCCAGGGAGGCGCCGAGCAGCTCGCGGGCGGCGAAGCCCACACCGCCGGCAGCGCCGGAGCCCGGGGCGTCGGGGTCCACGTCGAGCCCCTGGGCGCGCAGGACCTCGACGAGCCGGGCGAGGCCGGCCTCGAGCTCGTCCAGCTGTTCGTCGGTGGCGCCCTTCTGCGGGCCGTAGACGCGGGCCGCGCCGAGGGGCCCGAGCAGCGGGTTGTCGACGTCGCAGGCCACGAGGATCCTGGCGACCCGGACGGCCGGGTCGAGACCGTCGAGGTCCACGCGGTCCAGGTGGATCAACGCGCCGCCGCCGTCGGGCAGCTCGGCGCCGGAGGCGTCGAGGAACCGCGCGCCCAGGGCGGAGAGCATCCCGGTGCCGCCGTCGGTGGAGGCGCTGCCGCCGATGCCCAGGTGGATGTTGCCGCGGCCGGATCGGAGCGCGGCCAGCATGACCTCGCCGACCCCGCGGCTCGACGCCTCCAGGGGACGCGGCTCCCCGCCGGGCAGGCGGAGCAGGCCGCAGGCGTCGGCCATCTCGACGAACGCGGTGTCCGGATCGATGGCGGCGAAGGACGTCTCCACCGTCTCGCCCGTGGGCCCGGACACGGTGACGGGCACGGGGCGCGCGCCGCCGGCGACCATCACCTCCAGGCTGCCGCCCCCGCCGTCGGCGACCGGGCGCTCGACCACGTCGATCTCGGGGTGCGCCCGCCGAGCGCCCTCCGCCGCGTGACGGCACGCCTCGATAGCGGTGAGTGAGCCCTTGAAGGCCCCGCAGGCCACGACGATCGTCACGCCTGCATCATCCCCTATGAGTGTCCGGCGACACACGACGGCCCGGGGTCGCGACGGGGGAGGGTCGCGATCCCGGGCCAGGAAGGCGCATCCGCTGCGCCGCGTGTCTCAGCCGGGGGCTATCAGCCCAGCGAGCCGGCGGCGAGGCCGACGTCGGCGGTGACGCCGGCCTCGCCGGTCTCGTCGGCGGCGTCATCCTCGGCGCCGGAGCTCAGGCCGGCGAGCGAGCCGCTCAGCGAGCCGGTCCCGGACTCGTCGTCGGTGGCCGCGGTGTCGTCCGTGGACTCATCGCCCGAGCCGAGCGAACCGGGGGTGGTCTCATCGTTGGCGGTGTCATCGGCCTCGCCGGCGGAGCCGGAGTCCGCGGCAGGGCCGCCGCCGTCGATGGCGTCGCTGCCGGTGTTCGGGGAGACCCCGAGGCTGCCGAACTCGATCGAGCCCGGGTTGGGCGTCTCGGCGTCGAGGTTGAGGTTGAAGCTCAGGCTGCCCAGATCGACACCGATGTCCGTGCCGAGGGCGCCCTCGAGGCTGCCGTCCTCGCCGGTGGCCTCGGCCAGGCTGGCGGTGGGATCCGTGGGGGTGCCGGCGTCCTCCGCGGCGGCGAGGCCCGGGAACGCGATGGCGGCACCGATGCCGAACGCGCCGACGGCGGCGATCTTCGCGGTGGTGCGGTTGGTGGTCTTGCGGTGGGTGTTCGTCATAGAGGAACTCTCCGATCTGCATCGACCCCGATGAATCTCATCGCGGACACCCCGGTCGGAGCGGGGTGCGTCGGCGACCCTACAAGCGCACGGGAGTTCCGCAAGAGGTCGACAACCTGAGCGTCCCTTGAGGTAACAACTCGGTCACCGGGACACTTTTTGCTTCCCACGCGGCATCTGCGCGATCGGTGTGTCGCGCGTCATGCCTGCCTGGGCCGGGCGCATGGACGCTTCCGCAGCCGCCGGTCCGCCGACGCGGGGCCCGCCCGTCGTGGTGGAGACGCACGGCGCGCTCATCTTCCTCTGGGGTGACGAGGCTCACAAAGGTCAGGCGGCTCGCGTCGGGGGCTGGGATCTCGCCGTCGTCCTTCTCGCGGCCTACCGGGAGGCCTCCGGCTACGACGCGGCGCCGTCGCGCCGAACAGGCGACTCTCTGCTGCGCGCGAGGGTGCGGCGCTCGGACGTGGTGCGCGCTGACGTGGTGCGGGAGCAGACGGGCCGGAAGAGCGACAGGTATTCGGAGGAGGCGGTCGGGGCGGTCTACGCCGAGATGCTCGTCCGCCGGTGGGCGGAACGCGAACCGGGACCGCTGCCCCGGGCCTGAGAACAGAGTCGTTGCCAGATCACAATTCTGGGGAAGCGGGCCCCACGCACCGAAACGAGGGGCGTATGGTCGTGCGCGTGACCCACCCCTTCGCACGGGCCGGGCGGGAGCTCGTCCCCGGCCGCTGGTTCGGCCCCGCCGCCGTCATGGCGCTGGGCTGTGCGATCGCGTGGACACTCGTCGGCTTCGGCCACGGTGCGCTGCTGGCGGCCGTGGTCCTCGTCGGGACGCTGTTCGTGGCGCTGTGGAACTCGCCGCTGCGCGCCACGGGGCACGAGTCGTTGCAGGCCGTGCGCGCCCTGGCCTCCGCCGGGCACGCGGTCGTGGTGCTGTGGCGGCCGGGCTGCCCTTACTCGGCGGCGATGCGCC
>NZ_KV824093.1:0-3572 GCF_001815995.1 Dietzia sp. HMSC21D01
CCGGTGTTCGCGCGGTCGGGATCGGCGGGGTCACGCCCGCGACCGTCGCGCAGCTGGCGGCCACCGAGCTGGACGGGATCTGCGTGGTCTCGGCGATCATGGCCGCCCCGGATCCGCGGGCTGCGGCGGCGGAGCTGCTCGCGCGATGGGAGGCCGGGAAATCACTCCCACCCGAAGGTGAGCCCGCGTAGCGTCTGCACCGTGAACAAGAGGACGCCGCTCGAGATCACCTCAATCGAGTTCCCCAGCACCTCCATGCCCGCGACCGCCGAGTTCCTTGAGACCGTGTGCGGCTGGTCGCCCACGGTCGACGGGACCTCGTTCACCAGCCTGATGGGAGGCGGCGTGGACGTGGGCATCCAGGGTGATGCCGACGAGCAGTCCCCCGCCCCGCTGCTCGTGATCCGCGTGGCCGACCTCGACGAGGCACGTCAGCGGGTCGAGGGGGCCGGCGGCACGGTGACCTTCGGGCCGATCGACTTCCCGGGCCGTTGCCGCTTCCACTTCCGCGAGCCGGGCGGCAACGAGCTGGCCATGTGGGTGGCCCGCTAGCTCGACCGGGACGTCAGCCGAGCCCTCACCGCTTCTGCTCGGAGTAGTCGGCGAAGCGTTCGAGGTCGCGAACGTGTCCGGAGACGATGATGACGTCGTCTGCGCCGATGATGGTCTCCGGCTGCGCGTACTGGAACGGACCGCCCGGGGTCTTGATGCCGACGATGTTGACCTTGTGCCGTCTGCGGGGATGGCAGTAGTCGATCGAGTGGCCGATGACGTCCCTCGGTGGGCGCATCTTGACGATGGCGAAGCTCTCGTCGAACTCGATGAAGTCCATCATCTGATTGGCCACGAGGTGGGCGACCCGGACCCCGGCGTCGTGTTCGGGGAACACCACGTGGTGGCAGCCGATACGGGTGAGGATCTTCCCGTGGGCCTGGTTGATCGCCTTGGCCCAGACCTGGTTGATACCGAGGTCGACGAGGTTCACCGCGACCAGCACGGACGATTCGATCGACGTGCCCACTCCCACGACGGCGGTGGAGAAGTCGCGGGCGCCGAGCTGTTGTAGCGCCTCGATGTCCGTGGCGTCCGCCTCGACGACATGGGTCAGGGAGTCCGCGTATCTCTGTACGAGTCCGTGGTCGCGTTCGACGGCGAGGACCTCGCGTCCCTGGCCGACGAGTTGTGTGGCCAGGGAGATTCCGAATCTGCCCAGCCCGACGATGAGAACCGGGGACTGGCGGCGGGTGCGATCAGCCAATGATCGGCCTCTCTACGGGTAGGCGGTACCTGGTCCGCTGGGCCCGCATGGTCAGTGCGGTTGCGAAGGTGATGATGCCGACTCGGCCGGCGAACATCAGCCCGGACAGAACGTACACCCCCGCCGGCTCGAGTTCAGCGCTGAGACCTGAACTCAACCCGCAGGTGGCGAAGGCGGAGATGGACTCGAACAGAGGCCGCCCAAGATCCTCGCCGGTGAGGATCATCAAGGTCAGGGCGGACACGGATACCAGGGTGAGCCCCATCCCGGCCACGGAGACGGCGACCCGGATCGAGGAGGTGGGCAGGGCCCGCCCGTGGGCGGTGGTGTCCTCCCGACCGCGGGCTTCAGCGAGGAACGCCAGGAAGATCACGGCCAGGGTGGTGACCTTGACTCCGCCTGCGGTCGACACCGAACCGCCACCGACGAACATCAACGCGTCGGTGATGAGCATGGTCGACGCCCTGGTGTCGACGGGATCGATGACGGCGAAACCCCCGGAACGCATCATCACCGAGGCGAGCACCGACTGCTGGAGCTTGTCGGCCACGCCGTCTCCGCCGAGGGTGGCACCGTTGCTCCACTCCAACGCGGCGAACCCCAGGGCACCGACGAGCATCAGGAGCACACTGACCTCGACCGTGAGTCGGGTGTGGAGATTCCAGCGTCCGAGGTGCCACTGGTGCTTCCACAGCACCAGGAGAACGGGAAAGCCGAGGCTGCCCAGGAACACGGCACAGATGAGCGCCCAGAACACGACCGGATCGTCCGCCACCGGCGCCAGGCCTCCGGGGTCGAGGACGAACCCGGCGTTGTTGAACGCGGACACGGCATAGAACACGGCGTGCCAGAGCCCGTCCCCGAACGACCCGTGGTGGGCGATGAGACGGGGTGCGAGAACCAGCGCGATGACCAGTTCCACCAGGGCGGAGGACACGACGATCGTCGTGATCAGCGATCGGACCTCCCCCAGTCCGCCCGCCGACATCCCCGTCTGCGCGAGGAGCCGCGTGCGGACGCCGAACTGCCTGGTGACCGACAGGGCCAGCAGAGACGAGATCGTCACGATGCCCAGGCCACCGACCTGGATGCCCGCGAGGATCACCACCTGACCCGCCGGGGACCAGTGCGTCGCGGTGTCCACCGTCGTCAGGCCGGTCACTGACACCGCGGAGGTGGCGGTGAAGACCGCGTCGTGCAGGTACGCCGGGTCGCCGGATGCGGTGGCCCACGGCATCATCAGCAGCACCGTGAAGACCACGATCGCCGCGGCGAACGCCAGCAGCGCCGAGCGGGCCGGTGAGCTGTACGTGAACGCGCGGACCGCCCGTGCGCCCGAGGACAAGACGCCCGGGATCGTCGAGACCATGTCGAGAGAGTAGACCCGGCACTCTGCGCTCGCCGGAGGCGCCCGGGGACAGGCGGCGGACGGAGTCAGCCGGCCGCCGCGAATCCCTCGGGAAAGGCCAGACGTGTGAGCTTGTCCGGGTTGCAGTGGAAGTACAGGCGGTCCACTCGGCCGCCCACCACCCCGACCTGTACCACCCGCAGGACCTCGCGCGAGACCACGGCCAGCGCGAGCTCTCCGTTGACCTCGACCGGCGCGACCGCACCCTCGGCGAGCTCCATGGCCTTGACCAGGAAGTACGCACACTTGCGGGCGCCGACGATGTCGCGTCGGGCGGCGTTGACCTTGCCGTTGCTATCCGACAGGACCCGGGCGTCCGACGTGAGCACGGCGATCGTCTGCTCGAGGTCGCCGGAGATCACGGCCTCCACGAGCCGGGCGATCAGCTCGTCCGGCGCGGGCTCCGGCGGGCGCAGGTCGGTCTGGAGCCTGTGTCGCGCGCGGCTGACCCACTGGCGCACCGTGGGCGCGGTGGCGTGCAACGCCTCGGCGATCTGGGCGTAGGGCAGGTCGTAAGCCTCGCGCAGGACGAAGGCGGCCCGCTCGTCGGGCCCGAGCTGCTCGTACGCCAGCAGGACCGCGATCCGCAGCTGATCCCGCTGCTCGGCCAGCTCGGCCGGCAGCAGCGCGGTGTCGACGGGTTCGGGCAGCCACGCCCCGATGTAGTCCTCGCGCTTCCGTCGCCGGAGGCGGTCCAGGCACAGTCGGGTCGCGACGGTGGTCAGCCACGCCTCGGTGTTGCGGGGGGCGTCCGACGGATCGAGCGCCACGAGTCGGGCCAGTGCCTCGTCGGCGGCGTCCTCGGCGTCCGCCCAGGTGCCGGTGATGCGGTAGCCGATCCCGAGCAGTTGCCCGCGGATCCGCTCGAGCGCCGCCCGGTCGGGCAGGACCGCGCCGGGCGGGGCC
>NZ_KV824094.1:0-4735 GCF_001815995.1 Dietzia sp. HMSC21D01
CCCACCCCGCGGTGCGCGCGAGACGCCATGGCCAGGAGCGGCTGCGTGAGCGGCCCGGCTCAGGCGTGAGTCGACGCCCCGGGCCGCTGCACCGCCGGCCGGTCGAGGTGCACCGAGAACCGGCGTACGAGCGCCTTCCAGACCAACGGGCCGCCCACGACCAGCACCAGCGTGATGATTCCGATCAACAACGGCGAGGCGCCGAGCATGGCCGAGGCCGTCACGGCGAGCACGATCGTGATGCCGCGGCGGATGAGCCCACCCGGCACGCGCCCGGCGAACCTGGAGCCGAAGAACGTGCCGATCGCCCCGCCGATGAGCAGCGGCACGAGCAGGTTCCAGTCGACCACCAGCCGCAGCGCGGCGAGCGTCGGGTAGAGCAGCATGATGCACATCATGATGACGGTGCCCGAGCCCACCGAGGTGATGCCCACCATCAGTCCGCCGATCACACCGACGAGCAGCGTGAGCACCGGCTTGACCGGCGGGTAGGGATCGTCACCGGTGCGGATGCGCCCGGACATCTCGAAGAACGCCCGCAGGAAGTACGCCGTCGACGCCACGATGAGGGTCGCGCCGATGGCCTTCTTGAGCATCCCCTGCACGTCCTCGGCACCGATCGCGTGCACGAGCCACGCGCCGAGGTACGCCGTCGGCACCGAGCCGATGATCAGCCAGAGGGCGATCTTGAGATTGGGTTTACCGTGCCTCCAGTGCACGCCCGCGCCCACGACCTTGTTGACCGCGTTGACAACCAGGTCGTTGGCGACGGCCGCCGTCGGTGGGATGCCCACGAGGATGAGCGCCGGCGTCATGAGTGCGCCGCCGCCCATCCCCGTCAGGCCGATCACCACGCCGATGACGGCGCTGACGACCAGCAGGCCGAGCGAGTCGTAGGTCCACAGGGCCTCGGGCACCGGCTCAGATTCCCAGGATGGAGCTGAGGATCCGCTGCGCGACCTCTTCTGCGGTGCCGTCCTCGGGACGGATGTGCAGGTCCGGGGTCAGCGGCGGCTCGTACGGCGCGGAGACGCCGGTGAACTCGGCGATTTCGCCCGCGCGCGCCTTGGCGTAGAGGCCCTTGGGGTCGCGGGCCTCGCACTCGGCCAGCGGGGTGTCCACGAACACCTCGGTGAACGGCAGGCCGGCCTTGGCGTGGACCTGGCGCGCCGCGTCCCGGTCGGCGCGCATGGGCGAGATGAGGGAACAGATGACGACGACGCCGGCATCGGCGAACAGCGCCGCCACCTCGGCGGTGCGGCGGATGTTCTCCGCCCGGTCCTCGGCCGAGAACCCGAGGTCGACGTTGAGGCCGTGGCGCAGGTTGTCGCCGTCGAGGATGTACGCCGGATGACCGGACTCGATGAGCAGACGCTCGACCTCGGAGGCGATGGTCGACTTGCCCGAACCCGACAGGCCCGTCAGCCACAGGGTGCGGCCCTGCCCGCGGTCGCCGCGCTGGACGGCCCCGGCGTGCCAGACGACGTTGGAACCGGTGGTGGCGGGCCCGATGATCATGCCAGCACCCACCGTGTTCCCGGTGATCTCGTCCACGAGGATGAACGCGCCCGTGTCGCGGTTGCGACGGTAGGGGTCGTACATCAGCGGCGTCTGCGTGCGCAGGCCGATGCGCCCGATCTCGTTGAGCTGGAGCTCGGTGGAGTCGGGGTCGCGGTGCAGCGTGTTGACGTCGAGCCGGTACTCCATCCCCGTCACGATCGCCTTGGTCTCGCGCGTCGTGTGCTTGACGATGTAGCGCTTGTTGGTCTCGAGGGTAGTGTCGTCGGCGAACCAGCAGACCATGGCCTCGAGCTCGGTGCCCTGGTGCGGCCGGTTACCGGGCCGGGCGATCATCTCGCCGCGGACGATGTCGATCTCGTCGTTCAGCGCGATCGTCACCGCTGCGGGGGCCGCGGCCTCGTCCAGCTCCGCCCCGCCCGGGCCCCAGATCGCCTTGACCGTGGACTGCCGCCCGGACGGCATGACCACCACGTCGTCGTCGACCTTGATGATCCCACCCGCGACGGTTCCGGCGAAGGACCGGTGATCCAAGCCGTCGGCGCGCTGGGGGCGGATCACGTACTGCACGGGGAACCGGACGTCGGTGAGGTTCCGGTCCGAGGCGATGTGCACGTTCTCGAGATGGTCGAGCAACGCCGGGCCCGTGTACCAGGGCATGGCGTCCGAGCGGTCCACCACATTGTCGCCCCTGAGCGCCGAGAGCGGCACGAAGGTGACGTCGTGGACCTCGAGCTTGGCGGCGAAGTCGGTGAACTCGGTGCGGATGGCCTCGAAGGTGGCCTCGTCGTAGTCCACCAGGTCCATCTTGTTCACGGCCACGACCAGGCGCGGAATGCCCAGGAGTGCGGACAGGAACGCGTGGCGGCGGGTCTGCTCGAGCACACCCTTGCGGGCGTCGACGAGGATGATCGCCACGTCGGCCGTCGAGGCACCGGTGACCATGTTGCGCGTGTACTGCACGTGGCCCGGGGTGTCCGCGATGATGAACTTGCGCCGCGGGGTAGAGAAGTAGCGGTAGGCGACGTCGATCGTGATGCCCTGCTCGCGCTCGGACCGCAGCCCGTCGGTGAGCAGCGCGAGGTCGGTGTACTCGTCGCCGCGCTTGGCCGAGGTGGCCTCGATGGAGGCGAGCTGGTCCTCGAAGATGCCCTTGGAGTCGAACAGCAGCCGGCCGATGAGCGTCGACTTGCCGTCGTCGACGGAGCCGGCGGTGGCGATGCGCAGCAGCTGCGCGTGCTCGGCCATGGTCTGCAGCTGCTCGGCGGCGCTCTCGGCGGCGGCCGGCGCGGTGTCCGTGGTGGGGGTGCTCATCAGAAGTAGCCCTCCTTCTTGCGGTCTTCCATGCCGGCCTCGGAGATCCGGTCATCGGCGCGGGTGGCGCCGCGTTCGGTGACGCGGGTGCCCGCGACCTCGGCGACGACGGCGGCGTTGTCGGCGGCGTCGGACTCGACGCAGCCCGTGCAGGTGGCGTCGCCGACGGTGCGGAAACGCACGAGCTCAGTGCGCGCCTCCTCGTGCGGCAGCGTCTCCAGGAAGCGGGTCTTGGCGAGGAGCATGCCGTCGCGCTCGATGACCTCGCGCTCGTGGGCGTAGTAGATCGGCGGCAGGTCGATGTCCTCGCGCTCGATGTACTGCCAGATGTCCAGCTCGGTCCAGTTGGACAGCGGGAACACGCGGATGTGCTCGCCCTTGCGGTGCTTGCCGTTGTACAGCTTCCACAGCTCGGGCCGCTGGGCGCGCGGGTCCCAGGCGCCGAACGCGTCGCGAAAGGAGAAGACGCGCTCCTTGGCGCGGGCCTTCTCCTCGTCGCGGCGGGCGCCACCGAAGACGGCGTCGAATCGGTTCTCCTGGATCCCGCGCAGCAGGGCGGTGGTCTGGAGGCGGTTGCGGCTCGCGCCGACCCCCGTGTCCTCGACCACGCGGCCGGCGTCGATGTCGTCCTGGACGTGGGAGACGAGCAGCTGGACACCGGTCTCCTCGACCACGCGGTCGCGGTAGTCGATGACCTCGTCGAAGTTGTGGCCGGTGTCGACGTGCATGAGCGGGAACGGCATCGGCGCGGGCCAGAAGGCCTTGCGGGCGAGGTGGAACATCACCACCGAGTCCTTGCCGCCGGAGAACAGCATCCCCGGGCGTTCGAACTGTGCGGCTACCTCGCGGAAGATGTGGACGGACTCCGCCTCGAGCGCGTCGAGATGCGAGAGCGTCACCGCCGACCTCGTCGTCATGCGACCTCCAGTGTCGTGGGCTGGCCGGCGGACCGGACAGCACGGCAGACCGATCTGTCTACCTTCGGGCGTCCGGACCATCCTGCGCCCGCCCCGCCCGGTTTTCCATCTCGCCGAGGGCAATCACCCCCGCCCCGTCGAAACTCCGACATATGATGACGGATATGCGACACGAACCGACCCACCGGGTGCTCGCGGCGCTCCGCGCGCTCGCCACCGACGGCCCGCCCCTGCCGTTGACGGAGATCGCCAGGATGGCCGGGGCGAGTCGCTCGACCCTCCACGCGGTCCTGGCGGAGATGGACGCCCAGGGGTGGGCGGAGAAGACGCGGGCCGGGTGGCGGGCCGGGCCGGCACTGCGCGAGGTGGGCGCGGCGCTGGCCACGGAGGTCGACCTGGTCCGGGCCGCGCGCCAGCCGCTCGAGGCCCTGGCGGACGCCACCGGGATCGCGGCGGTGGTGTTCGAGGTCCGCGACGGGATGGCCGAGGTCGTCGACTCGGTCGGCGCCGGCATGCGCACCGCTTCCCGGGAGGCGCTGCCCGTCGGCCACGTGGTGCCGGTGCGCGCCCCGTTCGCCCGCGAGCTGGCGGCCCGACTACCACTGGGCGAGCAACGTCAGTGGCTAGCCGACGCGGCGGGGCTGACCACCGCTGCGCGCGACCGGCTCGAGGTGGCGCTCCCGCAGATCGCGCGACGTGGCTGGTCCATCGAGCGGCTCACCCCGGCCCGCCGTGAGCTGCTGCGGATGGCCGACTCGTTGGAGACCTCCGGCATCGGCGCCCTGGTCCGCGACCGCGTGTCCGAGCTGTTCGTCGAACTCTCGGAGATCGACGTGACCGACGCCGAACTCAGC
The DNA here is from genome assembly GCF_001815995.1 of Dietzia sp. HMSC21D01. Classification (NCBI taxonomy): domain Bacteria; kingdom Bacillati; phylum Actinomycetota; class Actinomycetes; order Mycobacteriales; family Dietziaceae; genus Dietzia; species Dietzia sp. HMSC21D01. Next base: position 4,604 of record NZ_KV824094.1, read on the forward strand.
GGCGCCGCGGACCTGGCCGTGGCCTCGGTGGCGGCACCGGTGCTGCGGGCCGACGGGCGGGCGGTCGGGTCCGTGGCCGTCGCCCCGGGTCGCCGGATGACGGGCCGTGCGGTCTCCCGGGCTGTCGAGGCC
>NZ_KV824095.1:0-10402 GCF_001815995.1 Dietzia sp. HMSC21D01
TCGTGCTCGACGCCCGCACCGAGCTGCACCGGGTCGCCGGACGAGCCCGCGAGGTGCTACACGCGGAGTACGGCGACGAGGTCGGCCGTGCCCTCGGACTCGGTGACCGGTTCGACCTCGCCCGTGCCCTCAGCGACGCCTCCCGCACGATCGCGTTCACCGCTGACCAGGCGATCCGCGGATCGTGCGCCACCCTGTCGACGCGGGGACTCACCGGGCTGCTGAGGCGGTCCCCGGTCCGCCGGCCGCTGGACGACGGCGTGGTCGAGCACGCGGGCGAGGTGGCGCTGGCCCGTGGCGCGCGCGTCGAGGAGGAGCCCTGGCTACCCCTGCGCGTGGCGGCCGCCGCCGCGCGCTTCTCCCTCCCGGTGGCGGGGTCCACCCTCGGCGTCCTGGCCGAGCGCAGCCCCGCCCCCGACGGCCGCTGGCCCGCGGAGGCGCTGTCCGACCTGCTGGTCCTGCTGGGCTCTGGGGAGGCACAGATCCCCGTTCACGAGGCCCTCGACCGTTGCGGACTGTGGGAACGCCTGCTGCCGGAGTGGTCCGGCGTGCGGGACCTGCCCGCCCGCGAACGCACGCACGTCTACACCGTCGACAGGCACCTCGTGCAGACGGCGGTCGAGGCGTCGCGGCTCACCACCTCGGTCGCGCGGGCCGACCTCCTGCTGCTCGCGGCGCTCCTCCACGACCTCGGCAAGAGCCGCGTGGGCGACCACAGCGAGAACGGCGCGGTGATAATCCGGCCGATCGCCGAGAGGATGGGGTTGAGCGTGCGCGACACCCAGACCCTGGAACGACTGGTCCGACACCACCTCCTCCTCGCGAGGACCGCCGCACGCCGCGACCCCTCCGACCCGGAGACCGCCCAGTTCGTCCTCGACACCCTGGACTGGGACACGGTCGCGCTGGACGTGTTGGCCGCGCTCACCGAGGCCGACTCGATCGCCACCGGACCGACCGTGTGGTCGGCGGGACGGGCCGGCGTGCACACGGCGCTCGTCGCGGCGTGCCGCGCCCAGGTGGGACCCCGCCCGGCCGCCGTCGAGGCCCCGACGGTGCGGGCGTCGAGACGGCACGGTCCCCCCGACGTCGTCGTCGACCTCCGTGCGGCGGGCACGGGCACCACACACGAGGTCACCCTCGTGGCCCCCGGTGCCGGAAGGTCATTGGCGGTGGCTGCGGAGGTCCTCGCCGCCCACCGACTGGAGATCGTCGACGCGGAGATCGACCTGCGGCCGCCCGGAGGGATGCGCGCGAGGATGACCGTCTCCACGCGGTTCGGCGACCCGGTGGACGCCCGCGTGCTCCGGCAGGACCTGCGACGGGCGATCGACGCCGGACTGCCGGGATCGCTGCGCGCGGCCCTCGCCCGCGGCGAGGCCGTGCCCATCGGTCCCCCGCGGGCCAGATCCTCGGTCCTCGTCGGGCACCGCTCCGACGCGGACGGCGTGATGATGGAGGTCCGCGCCGAGGACCGACCCGGGCTGTTCGCCCGGATCGTCTCCGCGATCCTGCAGACGGGCGCCCGGATCGACTGGGTGGTGGTCCGCACCAGGGGTGCCGCGGTCGAGGACGTGTTCGCCCTCTCCGGCCCGGGTGCGGTCCTCAGCACGGCCGGTCAGGTCGAGTCACTGCTGCCGGGACACGAGCCCGCGACGCCCGTCGTCGCGCGTGCCGATACCCTGTGATCAGTCGTCGCCGACGACGCCGGGACGCGCGCGCTCCCGGGACGCGAACCAGGGAGCTGTTGCCGTGTTCGAATCCTTGTCCGACCGTCTCACAGGGGCGCTCAAGGACCTGCGCGGAAAAGGTCGGCTGAGCGACGCCGACATCGACGCGACGGCCCGCGAGATCCGACTCGCGCTGCTCGAGGCCGACGTCGCACTGCCGGTCGTGCGCGCCTTCATCTCCCGGGTCAAGGAACGGGCCAAGGGCGCCGAGGTCTCCGAGGCGCTCAACCCCGCCCAGCAGGTCGTCAAGATCGTCGACGCCGAGCTCACCGCCATCCTCGGTGGCGAGGCCCGCCGGATCGAGTTCGCCAAGCAACCACCGACGGTGATCATGCTGGCCGGCCTCCAGGGTGCGGGTAAGACCACGCTGGCGGGAAAGCTCGCGTACTGGCTCAAGGGCCAGGGGCACACGCCGCTGTTGGTGGCGTGCGACCTCCAACGCCCGGGCGCGGTCGACCAGCTACGCATCGTCGGTGAGCGCGCCGGAGTACAGACCTTCGCCCCACACCCCGGCACCTCGGTCGGCGGGGACGGCGCGGAGATCGGCGTCCAGGAGCCGGTGTCCGTCGCGCAGCGCGGGCTGGCCCACGCACGCGCCAAGATGCACGACGTCGTGATCGTCGACACCGCCGGCCGCCTCGGCATCGACGAGGAGATGATGGCCCAGGCCCGCGGCATCCGCGACGCCGTCCAGCCGCACGAGACCTTCTTCGTCCTGGACGCCATGATCGGTCAGGACGCGGTGGTCACCGCCGAGGCGTTCCGCGAGGGCGTGGGCTTCACCGGCGTCGTGCTCACCAAGCTCGACGGCGACGCGCGCGGCGGCGCCGCGCTGAGCGTCCGCGAGCTCACGGGCACCCCGATCATGTTCGCCTCGGACGGCGAGAAGCTCGAGGACTTCGACGTCTTCCACCCGGAGCGCATGTCGAGCAGGATCCTCGGCATGGGCGACGTCCTGTCGCTCATCGAGCAGGCCGAGACGGTCTTCGACGCCAAGGAGGCCGAGAAGACCGCCGCCAAGATCGGCTCCGGCGAGCTCACGCTCGAAGACTTCCTCGACCAGATGATGATGATCCGCAAGATGGGTCCCATCGGGAACCTGCTCGGCATGCTGCCCGGCGGCAAGGACATGAAGGCCGCCGTCGGCGACATCGACGAGAAGCACCTCGACCGCATCCAGGCGATCATCCGCGGCATGACCCCCGAGGAACGCGCCGATCCCAAGATCATCAACGGATCCCGGCGTCAACGCATCGCCAACGGCTCGGGCGTTACCGTCACCGACGTCAACCAGCTCGTCGACCGGTTCTTCGAGGCGCGCAAGATGATGAGCCGGATGGCCGGCCAGATGGGGATGCCCGGGGCCGGGCGCAAGAACCAGCGCAAGGGCAAGAAGGGCAAGGGGAAGGGCAAGGGGCGCGGCCCCACGCCGCCGAAGAACCGCGGCGTGATGCCCGGTATGCCGGGGATGCCGGGGATGCCGCCCGGTGGGATGCCGGGGATGCCGCCCGGGGGCATGCCGGACCTGTCCCAGATGCCGCCGGGCCTGGACCAGCTCCCGCCCGGCCTCGAGGGCATCGATCTGGACAACCTCAAGTTCCCCAAGAGGTGACCCGACGGCCCGTGTGCACCGATTGGTGCGCGCGGGCCGGGCGTGTCTAGACTGGACCGCTGGACGCCGTCACCGGTGGGTCCCCACGCGGGGGTCCGGGCCGAACGGCGGTCACCCGGAAGGCGAAACCGGACCCCGCGAGCAGCGCGGGCGTCGCTGAATCGCCATGTGACCCACTACAGGAAGTGAGACGCGCTCATGGCCGTCAAGATCAAGCTCACCCGACTCGGCAAGATCCGCAACCCGCAGTACCGGGTCGTCGTCGCCGACGCCCGTACCCGCCGCGACGGTCGCTCCATCGAGACCATCGGCCTCTACCGCCCGAAGGAGGAGCCGAGCTTCATCCAGATCGACTCCGACCGGGCCCAGTACTGGCTCGGCGTGGGCGCCCAGCCGACCGAGGCCGTCGAGCAGCTGCTCAAGATCACGGGCGACTGGCAGAAGTTCAAGGGCATCGAGGGCGCCGAGGGCACCCTGCGCACCCCGGAGGCCAAGCCCTCCAAGCTGGACCTGTTCAACAAGGCGCTCGAGGAGGCCCAGGGCGAGCCGTCCGCCGAGGCCATCACCGCCAAGCGCAAGGCCGACAAGGCGAAGAAGGCCGAAGAGGCCAAGAAGGCCGAGCAGGAGGCCGCCGCGTCGACCGACTCCGCCGAGGGTGAGGCCGCGTCGGCTGACGCCGAGATCGCCGAGGCCTGAGACAGATGAACGACATGGTCGTCGACGCCGTCGACCACCTCGTCCGCGGCATCGTGTCGGATCCCGACGCCGTGTCCGTCCGGTCGAGTGGTGGTCGGCGCGGCACCGTGATCCGGGTGGCGGTCGCGCCCGAGGATCTCGGCCGTGTCATCGGGCGGGGCGGTCGAACCGCGTCCGCCATCCGGACGATCGTCTCCGCCGTCGGGGGAGAGGGCATCCGGGTCGACGTGGTCGACACCGACCGCTGATCCCACCCCGTACGCGCCGACAACCGGAGGACCTGACACACCATGGAGCTCGTCGTGGGCCGCGTCGTCAAATCGCACGGCGTCCGCGGCGAGCTCGTGGTGGAGGTCCGTACCGACTCGCCCGAGGAGCGCTTCGCCCCCGGCGCGCGGCTCACCGGCCGCGTCGGCAAGGGGGACCGCGCCACCGACCGTGACGTCACAGTGGAAGCCGCCCGGAGCCATTCCGGGCGGCTTCTCGTGCGCCTGGCCGGTGTATCCGACCGCGACACGGCCGACGCGCTGCGCGGCATGCTCCTGCTGGTCGACTCCGCCGAGCTCCCCGATCCAGAGGACCCGGACGAGTACCACGATCACCAGCTCGTCGGGCTCCGGGTCCTCGACACCTCGGGCGCACCGCTCGGCGAGGTCACCGAGATCGTCCACACCCCCGCCGGTGAGCTCCTCGGGATCCGACTGACCGACGGTGCCGACGCGCTCGTGCCCTTCGTCACCGAGATGGTCCCCGAGGTGGACGTCCCCGGTGGGACGTGCGTCATCGACCCACCGGAGGGGCTGCTCGACCTGGGCACGTCGTGACCGGGCCCGCCGCCGAGGAGCGGCGCGGGCCGATCATGCGTCTCGACGTCGTCACCGTCTTCCCCGACTACCTCGCCCCGCTCCGGCTCGCCCTCCTCGGTCGCGCCGTCGACCGGGGCATTATCGAGGTCGGCGTCCACGATCTGCGCGCCTGGACCCACGACGTGCACAAATCCGTCGACGACACCCCGTTCGGCGGCGGGCCGGGGATGGTGATGCGGCCGACGGTGTGGGGCGACGCGCTCGACGACCTAGTTCCCCAGACCGACACCGGGCTGACGACCGGGCCGGCCGCCTCGGATCCGGACTCCCGGCCCCTGCTGATCGTCCCGACCCCCGCCGGGCGGCCCTTCTCCCAGTCCGACGCCCACAGGTACGCCCGCCGCCGTCGGATCGTGTTCGCGTGCGGCCGCTACGAGGGCATTGATCAGCGCGTGGTCGACGAGGCCTCCGAGCGCATGGACGTCGAAGAGGTCAGCATCGGGGACTACGTCCTGATCGGAGGCGAGGTAGCCGTCCTCGTCATCGCGGAGGCCGTGGTACGCCTCCTGCCCGGTGTGCTGGGGAACCGGCGTAGTCACGAGGAGGATTCCTTCTCCGACGGTCTCCTCGAGGGACCGAGCTACACCCGCCCCGAGATATGGCGCGACCGCCCGGTGCCCGACGTCCTCAAGAGCGGCGATCACGCGAGGATCGCACGCTGGCGCCGCGACGAATCGCTGCGGCGGACCGCGGAGAGGCGCCCGGACCTCCTGGGCGGGGCCCCGCTCAGCGCCGCCGACCTGCAGACCCTGGCCGAGCTGGGCTGGGAACCGCCAGAGGGTTGATTTGGGCCACCCCCGGCGGGGATGGCACACTAGCGAGGTTGACCTTTCGGGCGCACGCGCGCCCGGGGACGGTCGCGCTGATCCGGGGCACGAACCGGTCGACCCGCCTGACGGCGGGCGCCAGGGTCCTCTGTCCTCATTCCTGACATGCAAGGAACACAATGAACACTCTCGACTTCATCGACAACAAGTCCCTCCGGGACGACATCCCGGAGTTCCGTGCCGGCGACACGCTCGACGTGCACGTCAAGGTCATCGAGGGCTCCAAGGAGCGCATCCAGGTCTTCAAGGGCGTCGTGATCCGTCGCCAGGGCGGCGGCGTCCGCGAGACCTTCACCGTCCGCAAGGTCTCGTTCGGCGTCGGCGTCGAGCGCACGTTCCCCGTGCACTCGCCCAACATCGACCGCATCGACGTGCTCGTGCGTGGCGACGTCCGCCGCGCCAAGCTCTACTACCTGCGTGAGCTCCGCGGCAAGGCCGCGAAGATCAAGGAGAAGCGCTGAGCGCATAGAGCGCGTCGGACTCGACCGCCGTCAGCGGTGCGGGATCGACTACGCTCATCCGGGTGAGCAGCACCGACACGCCCGGACACGACACCGCCGAGCCGGGACCCCGTGATCACGGGGCCCCGGCTCGCGGCGTCGAGAAGAAGGGCCAGCCCTGGTACATCGAGATCCCGCTGCTGGTGGTGATCGCCCTGGCTCTGGTGTTCGTCTTCCAGACCTTCGTCGGTCGCGTCTATCAGATCCCGTCCGAGTCCATGGAACCCACGTTGCACGGCTGCGCGGGCTGCACGGGCGACCGGATCTTCGTCGACAAGATCAGCTACCGGTTCGGTGATCCCCGGCCCGGCGACGTGGTCGTCTTCGAGGGGCCCGAGTCGTGGAACGAGGGGTACCAGTCCATCCGGTCGGACAACCCCGTCATCCGCACCCTCCAGAACATCGGCGGCGTGATCGGCATCGTCCCGCCCGACCAGAACGACATGGTCAAGCGCGTGATCGCGGTGGGCGGGCAGACCGTGGGGGGATGTGCGCCGGACGGGTCGCTCCTCGTCGACGGCAAACCGCTGGACGAGCCCTACCTCAACGAGGACCCGTCGCCCGCCCGTAACCCGTTGAACTGCGCGTTCGGTCCCGTCACCGTTCCGGAGGGCAACTACTGGGTGATGGGCGACAACCGCGGCAACTCCGCGGACTCCCGCTTCCACATGGGAGACGAACACCAGGGCACGGTGCCGGCGGAGAACATCATCGGCAAGGTGCAGGCGATCATCCTCCCGTTCGACCGGATCGGGACGGTCTCCTCGCCGGACATCAGCGCGGGGTGACCCGGGCACGTCCCGAGCGGTCGCGACGGCACCGCCTGCTGCCCACCCGGGCGCGGGTGACCCGCAGGGACGGCCGGCTCGCGCTGGAGGCCGCGCTCACCCGACGGGGGCTGGGTCCCGTCGCGGGCGTCGACGAGGCCGGCCGCGGTTCCTGTGCGGGGCCGCTCGTCGTGGCGGCGTGTGTGCTCGGTGACCGCCTCCACCCGGAACTCGCGGACCTGGACGACTCCAAAAAGCTCACCGCCGCGGCCCGCGACCGGCTCCACGACGCGGTCCTGCGGCGCGCGAGGGCTGTCTCGGTCGTCGTGATCGAACCGGATCGGATCGATGCGCGGGGGATCCACCGCTGCAACATCGAGGGGATGCGCCGGGCGGTCGCCGCCCTGGACCCGCGACCCGGGTTCGTCCTGACGGACGGGTTCGCGGTCGACGGTCTCGGGTGTCAGTCCACGGCGGTGATCGGGGGTGACGCGGTGGTCGCATCCATCGCCGCCGCGAGTGTCCTCGCGAAGGTCACGCGCGATCGGATTATGGTGGACCTCGACCCGCGGTATCCGGGCTACGGCTTCGCCGCCCACAAGGGGTACAGCACCACGGGTCACGCCAGGGCGATCGAGCAGCTCGGTCCCAGCGACATCCATCGGATGTCGTACGCCAACGTCCGTCGCGCCGCGCAGGCGCATTCGAGGAGCAGCACGAGATGAGCGCCGAGGATCTGGAGAACTACGAGACCGAGATGGAGCTCTCGCTGTACCGCGAGTACCGCGACATCGTGGGTCAGTTCACCTACGTCGTCGAGACGGAGCGGCGCTTCTACCTCGCCAACGCCGTCGAGTTGATCCCGCGGTCCGCCGACGGGGAGGTGTACTTCGACGTACGCATGTCCGACGCGTGGGTGTGGGACATGTACCGACCTGCTCGTTTCGTCAAGTACGTGCGCGTCCTGACGTTCAAGGACGTCAACATCGAGGAACTCGACAAGCCCGAGCTGCGCCTGCCGGAGTAGTCTTCGGCCCCGGTTCTCCACAGCCCGATCCGCCTCCACAGGAGGCTCCCGGCCCGGTCCGCGACCAGCGGATCGGGCCGTCGTCGTCCGGAAGGGTGTGCCCCGGCGGACCCGGACGGGCCGGGCCGCCGGGAGGACGGCGATGACAGGGGACGGGGCGGGACGCGCCAGGGGCGGCGCCGACCAGCGGGTGCGGACGGGTCGGATCGGGGAGGAACACGCGGCGGGCCTGCTGGAGGCCCGCGGTGCGGTGGTGATCAGCCGGAACTGGCGGTGCCCGGTCGGGGAACTCGACCTGGTGGTCCTGGACTCCGCGGGCAGACTGCGCTTCGTCGAGGTGAGGACCCGCACCGGTAAAGATTTCGGCAGCCCGGCCGAGTCCGTGACGGGGAAGAAGCGCCGGCGCCTGCGCCTGCTGGCCGCCCATTGGCTGGCCGAGCACCCGGGTCGCTGGCGTCAGGTGTGCTTCGACGTGGTCGGGGTGGATCTGGCCGATCGCTCGCGCCCCCGGCTCGAGTTGTTCGAGGACGTGTTCTAGCCGTGGCGCTCGGGCGGACGTGGGCGGTGACCCTGCACGGGGTGGGCGGTCAGATCGTCGAGGTCGAGGCGGACGTGGGCCGCGGGCTGCCGGGGGTGAGCATCGTGGGGCTGCCGGATTCGGCGGTCCTGCAGGCCCGGGAGCGGATTCGGGCGGCGGTGATCAACAGCGGACTGTCGTGGCCAGTGGGCAAGGTCGTCTTGTCCCTGTCGCCGGCGGGTCTGCCCAAGCGGGGCTCCGGTTTCGACCTGGCGCTCGCGGTGGGGACCCTCACCGCGTCCGGGGAGCTGCCCGCGTCCTGCTTCGACGGCACGCTGCTGGTGGGTGAGCTCGCCCTGGACGGGCGGGTCCGTGCGGTCCGTGGGGTCCTTCCCGCGGTGCTCGCCGCCCGGGACGCCGGGCTGCCCCGGGCCATCGTCCCGACCGCCAACCTCGCGGAGGCCCGGCTGGTGCGCGGAATCGACTCCGCGGGCGTGGACTCGCTGGCGATGCTCGGGGTGTGGAGCCGTGGTGGCGGGGCGCTGGTGTCGGACGCGCCGGCCGCGCGTGCCGTGGGCGGGCGGCCCCGCGAGGACCTCGCCGAGGTGCACGGCCAGGACGACTGCCGTCGGGCGGTGGAGATCGCGGCCGCCGGCGGGCACGCCCTTCTCCTCCGCGGGGCGCCGGGGACAGGCAAGACGATGCTGGCGCGTCGACTGCCCGGCCTCCTGCCGGATCTGGGGGAGTGCGAGGCGCTCGAGGCCACGGCCGTCCACTCGGTGATGGGCAAGCTCGCCCCGAGGGATCCGCTGCTGCGTCGGCCGCCGTTCGTCGCCCCGCACCACTCGGCCTCGGTGGCCTCGTTGGTGGGGGGCGGGAACAACGTCGCGCGTCCGGGGGCGGTGACGCTCGCGCACCGTGGGGTGTTGTTCCTCGACGAGTGCGCCGAGTTCCCCGCCCGCGTGCTCGACAGCCTGCGCACCCCTCTGGAGGACGGGGAGGTGAGGATCGCCCGCCGGGACGGTATCTCGGTCTATCCCGCGCGATTCCAGTTGGTGATGGCCGCCAACGACTGCCCGTGTGGCAGCGCGCGACCGGACGCGTGCACCTGCACGCCGGACGCGCGGCGGAGGTACGGCCGCTCGCTGACGGGCCCATTGCGGGACCGCATCGATATCGCGGCCCGCACCCTGCCGATCGGATCGGGTCTGTTCGCGGTCGGGGAGGTGGAGGACACGGCCGCGGTACGCGCCAGGGTGGCCGCGGCGCGCGCGGCAGCCGCCGAGAGGTGGGCGGGGTGCCCGGACGCGGCGGGGGCCCGGTCCAATGCCGAGGTACCCGGGCGCGTGTTGCGCTCGGTGTGGGGGCTCGATCGGAGCGCGGTGCAGCCGCTCGACCGCGCGCTCGCCCACGGGGTGCTGTCCGCGCGGGGCGTCGATCGATGCCTGCGCCTGGCGTGGACGGTCGCCGACCTGGACGGGGCGACCGTGCCGCGTGAGCCCCATGTGGCCGAGGCGTTGATGCTGCGAGGAGAGGACTGATGTCGGTGGGCGAGCAGGAGGCCGTGGCGGTGCCGTGGGACGTCCGCGAGGCGTACGCGTATCTGGGAGCGGTCACCGAAAGACCGACCGCGCAGGTGTGGGACCTGGTCGACTCGGTCGGTCCGGTCGCCGCGCGGGACCTCATCCGGGCCGGGCGGGCGGGCGAGACGCTGAACGCCCAGGCCGAGTCCCGTCGCGAGCACGTGGACGGGGCGGCCCTGCTCGACTCGGCCGCGACCGTGGGTGCCCGCCTGGTGGTGCCGGGCGACCCGGGCTGGCCGGGATACGCGCTCGCGCCACTCGACCGGCCACGCGGGCG
>NZ_KV824096.1:0-588 GCF_001815995.1 Dietzia sp. HMSC21D01
CTGCTCAGGGTGCTGGCCGGACTGGATGCCCCGGTGTCGGGAGCGGTGACCGTCGACGGGATGCACGTGCACCGGATGCGGTCTCGGCAGCGGGCACGCCTCATCGCCGTCCAAGGCCAGGAGGAAGCTCCCTCTGCTGAGCTCACGCTGGCAGAAGCCGTGGCACTCGGCCGGACGCCCCACCGCACACCCTGGGCGCTGGAGGAGGAGGGCGAGAAGGACATCGTTGACCAGGCGCTGCAGGCCGTCGGCCTGGCCGGCCGCGGTGACCAGTCCTGCACGCGACTGTCCGGCGGCGAACGCCACCGCGTGGTCCTAGCTCGAGCCCTGGCCCAGCGCGCCCCGCTGCTGATGCTGGATGAACCCACCAACCACCTCGATGCCGCCTGGCGACTGCGCCTCATGGACGCGCTCGGGGGTCTGCGCTCCACTGTTGTGGCCGCCATCCACGATCTTGACCTGGTTTTGCGCTACTTCGACTCGGTCGCCGTCGTGGACGACGGCCGGATTGTCGCCTACGGACCGCCTCTCCACGTCTTCACCGCTGATCTCCTCGACGAGGTGTTCGGCGTCCACGGCGACATCGTC
>NZ_KV824097.1:0-9963 GCF_001815995.1 Dietzia sp. HMSC21D01
GGGTCGACGCGCGCGCGAGCCCTGCCCGCGGGGCTCGTCACGCACCGCGGGCCGGTGGGCGACGTGGACCGTCCCGTCGTCACCGAGCAGCCCGAGGAGCTCGCGTCCGGGGCCCACGTCCGCGACGGTCACCGCGTCGAGAATGCGCGGATCGGGTTGGACGCAGGGCTCCATCACGAGGTCCCGCGACCGCGCCCGACGGACGCCGGGACGGCCATCCGGGCCGGTGACCCACCGGGCGACCGTGCGCCACCCTGTCGCGGTGGCGTCGCCCGCGGGGGCCTCGACCGGGATCTCGTCGGCGCGCGGGTCGATCCGGCCGATCCTGACTGCCTGCTCGGCGAGGATCCGGCCGGCGAAGCCGCGGGCCGCGGCGGGTTCGATGTGGCTCCAATCACAGCACCCGGCTCCGGCGGCGGCCGCCGGGCAGGCGGTCTCCACCCGGTGCGGGGACACGTCGATCACCGACTGCACGGTGCCGCGGCAGAAGGCGCGGCCCGGGTCGTCCTCGACCAGGACGTCGACCGTCTCCCCGGTGATGCCGCCACGGCAGAACACCACCCGTCCCTCGTGCCGGGCGACGAACTCACCGCCGTGCGCCGGGCCGGCCACCTCCAGCCGCAGGACGCGGCCCGTCCAGTCGGTCGTGTGCTCGTGTGTCATCTCGCCTCCGGTCCGCCCAAACGCCCGACGATCGGTTCATTGCGGGCCTGCTCCGCCCGGCCACGCGAGGACGACAGCTGCCACGGCACGCTGGTGACCATGACGCCACGCTCGTAGAGCAGGCGGGTCTTGAGGCGCAGCGCGCTCTGGTTGTGCAACAGCTGCTCCCACCAGTGGCCCACCACGTACTCCGGGATGTACACGATCACCACGTCCCGCGGCGACTGGTCCCGGAGCCGCTTGACGTAGTCCACGACCGGGCGGTTGATCTCACGGTACGGGGACTCGACGACCTTGAGCGGAACGGAGATGCCCCGGCTCTCCCACTCCCTGACGAGGGTGCGCGTCTCGGCGGTGTCGATGTTCACCGTCAGGGCCTCGATGGTGTCCGGGCGGGTCGCCCTGGCGTACGCGAGGGCCCGCAGGGTCGGCAGGTGCAGTTTGGAGACCAGGACGAGGCAGTGGGTGCGGCTGGGCAGCACGACCTCGCGGGAGGAGTCGTCCAGTTCACGCGCCACCGCGTCGTAGTGCCGGTGGATGAGCCTCATCACGCCGAAGACCGCCACCATGGCGAGGACGGCGATATAGGCGCCGGAGAAGAACTTGGTGGACATAACGATGACGAGGACACCCGAGGTGAGGCCGAACCCGACCGCGTTGACCGCCCGCGACCGGCGAGCCCGCCGACGCACCGCCGGGATCTCCTCGTGCTGCAGCCGCCGTGTCCAGTGGCGGACCATCCCGAGCTGGCCCAGCGTGAACGCCACGAAGACACCCACGATGTACAGCTGGATGAGGACCGTGACCCGGGCGTCGAACGCGATCACCAGCGCGATCGCCGCGATCGCCAGGAGCACGATGCCGTTGGAGAATGCGAGCCGGTCGCCGCGGGTGGCGAGCTGCCGGGGAAGGTACTTGTCGCGGGCCAGGACCGACGCCAGCACGGGGAAGCCGTTGAACGCGGTGTTGGCCGCCAGCACGAGGATGGTCGCGGTCACGACCATGACGACGTAGAACGCGATCGGCAGCCCGGCGAAGACCGGCTCCGCGAGCTGCGCGATCATCGTCTTCTGCTGATACCCCTCCGGGGCGCCGACGAGCTGGGTGGCCGGGTTCTCCGCGATCCGGACCCCGAGCCTGCGCGCCAGCGCGATGAGGCCCAGCAGGAAAGAGACCGACAGCACGCCCAGGATCGTGAGGGTGATCGCCGCGTTGCGGGCGCGGGGCTTGCGGAAGGCCGGCACCCCGTTGTGGATGGCCTCGACACCGGTGAGCGCGGCGCAGCCCGAGGCGAAGGACTTGGCCACGACGAACGCCAGCGCCAGGCCGGTCACCTCGGCGCCCTCCGCGGGGACGAGGTCGAACCCCGCCGACTCCGCGCGCAGGTCGCGGCCGAGGACCTCGACCTGCACCAGGCCCCACACGATGAGGGCGATCATGGACGCGAGGAACGCGTAGACGGGCACCGCGAACATCGCCCCGGACTCCCGGATCCCCCGGAGGTTGAGCGCGGCGAGTCCTGCGATCGCGAGTACGGCGAAGAAGACGGCGTGGGACTGCACGAACGGGATGGCCGAGCCGATGTTCGCCGCCGCGGCGGAGATCGAGACGGCGACCGTGAGGACGTAGTCGATGAGCAGCGCCGCACCAACCCCGAGGCCGGCGCGGGGACCGAGGTTGACCGTGGCCACCTCGTAGTCACCGCCCCCCGACGGGTAGGCGTGGACGTTCTGCCGGTAACAGGCGATGACGACGACCATGACGAACGCGACCGCCACCCCGACCCACGGGGTGAACGCGATCGCCGACATCCCGGCGATCGACAGCACGAGGAAGATCTCCTGCGGGGCGTAGGCCACCGACGACAACGCGTCGGAGGCGAACACCGGCAGGGCTATCCGTTTGCGCAGGCGCATCGTGCCGATGGTGTCGCTGCGGAAGGGGCGCCCCACCAACAGGCGCTTGGCTCCCACGGAGACCCTGGAGATCCTGGACACCGACACATCGTAGGACCCGCGCGCCGCGGCGGACAGCATCCGCGGATGTGAGTAGCGTGACGTCCCTGGGGCACGAGGGTGCGCCGTGAGGAGTGGGACTCGCGATGAGGGTCGTCGTCATGGGCTGTGGCCGCGTCGGGGCGGCGTTGTCCGCCGAGCTCGACGCCGCCGGCCACGCGGTGGTGGTGATCGACCGCGACCCCGCGGCCTTCGCCCGACTGCCCGAACGGTTCGGCGGTCAGACCGTCACCGGCCAGGGCTTCGACAGAGCGGTGCTCACCGACGCCGGACTCGTCGGCGCCGACGCGTTCGCCGCCGTGTCCTCCGGGGACAACTCCAACATCATCGCGGCCCGTGTGGCCCGCGAGACCTTCGGTGTCGAGCGCGTGATCGCCCGCATCTACGACGCCGGTCGCGCCGAGGTCTACGAACGTCTGGGCATCCCGACCGTCACCACCGTCCCCTGGGCGACCGGCCGGCTCGTCCGGTACGTCACCGCCGGGACGAGTCCGGTGGAGTGGCGAGACCAGACCGACAGGGTCTCCCTCGTGGCCCTCGACGCACCGCCGGGATGGGTGGGCCTGCCCGTCGACCGGCTCGCCGCGGAGGTCGGTGGGCGCGTCGCCGCGGTCACCCGCTTCGGCGAATGCCGCATCCCGGACGAGGACACGCTCGTCCAGTCCGACGACGTCGTCCACCTCACCCTGCCCTCGGAGGCGGTGCGCGGCCTGGAGGACCTGCTGCAGCGAGGCCCCTCCGATGCCTGACCCGACTCCCGACCCCACCGTCGACGACTACGCCGACGGCTCCGGCCTGCTCGCCGACGCCCCGTCCCGGGCGTTCCGCACCAGCTCGATGCGGATCGTCGTGGCCGGCGCCGGGGTCGTCGGACGGTCCATCGCCCGGGAACTGCTCGCGGGCGGCCACACGGTGACCCTGATCGACAAGCGTCCCAGCGTGTTCTCCGCCGACCCGGTCGAGGACGCCGACCAGCAGGTCGGTGACGCGTGCGAGCTCAGCGTCCTCGAGCGGCTCCGTATCGAAGAGGCCGACGTCGTCGTCGCCGCGACCGGGGACGACAAGGCCAATCTGGTGGTGAGCCTGCTCGCCAAGACGGAGTTCGCGGTCGCCCGCGTCGTGGCCCGGGTCAACGACCCCCGCAACGAGTGGCTCTTCGACGACCGCTGGGGGGTCGACGTGGCGGTCTCCACCCCCCGACTCATCGTCTCGGTCGTCGAGGAAGCGGTGTCCGTCGGCGACGTCGTCCGGCTCATGACGCTGCGTCGCGGCGGCGCGAACCTCGTCAGCGTGACCCTGCCCCCGCAGACCCCACTGGCCGGGCGCCCCGTGTCCCGCGTTCGGATCCCCCGCGACGCCGCGCTCGTGGCGATCCTGCGAGGAGGGCGGGTGATCGTCCCCGAGCCCGACGTGCCCTTCGAGCCCGGTGACGAACTGCTCGTGGTGGCCCCCGAGGCGGTCGAGGCCGACGTCAGCGAGGCGATCCTGGGGGGTTGACCGTCACGGCGATCTCCCGCCCGTAGTCCCAGCCCGGCGCCAGGGGCAGGTCGTCCCCGCTCCAGAACCTCCCCGGGTCGTACCAACTGGCGTCCCCGGCGGGCCGGAGCACGCTCATCGCCTCCAGGGTCAGGCCCACGACTTCCGCGCAGTAGGCCGCCTCCATGCGCATCGCGGGACCGGGCGAGACCCGCCCGCGCCGCGGGATCAGGTCCAGGAGCCGGCCGCCGCCCACCTCGTCGTCGTCCCCCGACGCCACCCCCGGCCTCCCGGCCACGACTCCGCCCGACGACCGCCGGCCCCGCGACGCCCAGCGTCCCCGCGCCCACCGCGCGGTGAGGCGACCCGCCGACGGGAACGACACGCCGTCCAGGCGCGCGATCGTCTCCAACAGCGCCTCCTCCTGCTCCGTCCCGACCTCCCGTGAGATCTGCCGGAACCACGCCCGCTGCCCGTACGGGCCCGTCCACTGACGCACCGCGGCCTCGAGGTCGTGCAACTGCACCCCGCGCTGGCGGCGGCCCGTCCACACGTCCGGCAGCGCCCTGCCCATCTCCGCGTGCCACAGCAGGGGCGGCATGTCCTCGAGCACCACCGCGACGCCCACATGGTTGACCGGCGCGTTGGTCAGCGTCTGGATGAGCCGGTCCGCCGTCGTCCGGCCGCGGAACAGCCACAGGTCGCCGGTGCGCGTACGGTCGGCCGCCGCGGCCAGCGGCACGGTGTCGATGTCCATGGGGCGATCCTGCCAGGGCGGCCCGGCCGGTCGGCCTAGGCTCGACTACATGGCTCCCCGGGGACGACAGTGGCTCAAGATGATCGGTGCGGCGGGACTGGCGGGTGTCGCGGCCTCCGGGATCCTCGCCGCCAGGTCCGAACGGCGCCGCCGCTCCTACGAGCCGGACGAGATCCGCGAACGACTCCACGAGCGCTACACGCGGATCCAGGCCAGGCGCGACGCCGCCGGCGACTGACGACGCCGTCCGGCCGACCCGGTCCGGGTGCCGATATCCTGGCGGGCACCATGCCGTCGTCCACCTCAGCCCCACCCGAGCTCCGCCGGGCCCGCCACGATCTGCTCGTCCGGCTCGACGAGGTCGGCACCCTCGACGCGCACCGGCTCCGCCCCCGGATCCGCCGGGCCCGCGCCGACCAACTCGACGACCTGGCCCGCCGCGTCGACGAGGCCGCCGAGCGCGTCCGGCGGCGCGCCGAGGCGATCCCCGCTCCCGAGTACCCCGAGCAGCTCCCCGTCAGCGCGCGCAAGGACGAGATCGCGGAGGCCATCCGCGAGAACCAGATGGTCGTGATCGCCGGCGAGACCGGCTCGGGCAAGACCACCCAGATCCCCAAGATCTGCCTCGAGCTCGGGCGCGGCGTGCGCGGCATGATCGGCCACACCCAACCGCGGCGCCTCGCCGCCCGGTCCGTGGCCGAGAGGATCGCGGACGAACTCGGCGTGGAGATCGGCGGCCCCGTCGGCTCCGCCGTGCGCTTCGACGACCGCACCGGACCCGACACCTCGGTCAAGCTCATGACTGACGGCGTCCTGCTCGCGGAGATCCGCCGCGACCGGCTGCTCCACGCCTACGACACGATCATCATCGATGAGGCACACGAACGCAGTCTCAACATCGACTTCCTCCTGGGCTACCTCAAGCAGATTCTCCCGAGGCGCCCGGACCTCAAGCTCATCATCACCTCCGCGACCATCGACCCCGAACGGTTCGCCCGCCACTTCGCGGGCCCCGACGGTCGCCCCGCCCCGGTCATCGAGGTCTCCGGACGTACCTTCCCCGTGGAGATCCGCTACCGGCCGCTCCAGGTCGAGCACGGGGACCGGGTGATCGACCTCGACCCCCTCGACGCGCTCGCCGACGCCGTGGCGGAACTGCTGCGCGAGGACGACGGCGACGTTCTGGTCTTCCTCTCGGGCGAGCGTGAGATCCGCGACGCCGAGGAGGTGCTGCGTGGCCGGAAATTCCGCAACACGGAGATCTTCCCGCTGTTCGCGCGCCTCACCGCCGCGGAGCAGCAGCGCGCCTTCCGCGCCCACTCCACCCGCCGGGTGGTGCTGTCGACCAACATCGCCGAGACCTCGGTGACCGTCCCCGGCATCCGCTACGTCGTCGACACCGGACTGGCGCGCATCTCGCGGTACTCCACCCGTACCAAGGTCCAGCGACTTCCGATCGAACCGATCTCCCAGGCCTCCGCCGCGCAGCGGGCCGGGCGATGCGGTCGCGTGGCCGACGGCATCTGCATCCGCCTGTACTCGGAGGAGGACTTCGAGGCACGACCGGAGTTCACCGACCCCGAGATCCTGCGCACCAACCTCGCCTCGGTGATCCTGTCGATGGCGGATCTCGACCTCGGTCCCGTCGACGACTTCCCCTTCGTCGAGCCGCCGGACCGCAAGGCGGTCCGCGACGGCATGACCCTGCTCACCGAGCTGGGGGCGTTGACGGTCGACGACGACGAGCGCCCGCGCCTGACCGAGGTGGGCCGCGACATGGCCGCGCTCCCCCTCGACCCACGACTGGCCCGGATGGTCGTGGAGGGCCACCGCAACGGGGCGCTGGGGGACGTGCTCGTGGTGGTCGCCGCCCTCACCGTGCAGGACATCCGGGAGCGGCCCGCGGAGGAGCGGGACAAGGCCGACCAGTTCCACCGGCGCTTCACCGACAAGACCTCCGACTTCCTGGGATACCTCAACCTCTGGCGCTACATCACCGAGCAGCGCCGCGAGCTCTCCGGCAGTGCGTTCCGCAAGATGTGCAAGGCGGAGTACCTGCACTGGCTGCGCATCCGCGAGTGGCAGGACCTCAACGCCCAGCTGCGGAGCATGTGTCGCGAACGCGGCTGGCACCCGCCGTCCGGCCAGGCCTCCGAGGACGACCTGCACAAGGCGATCCTCACGGGCCTGCTCACCAACGTCGGCATGCGCGAGGAGGACGCCCGCGAGTTCCGGGGCACCCGCGGTATCCGCTTCCAGATCTTCCCCGGCTCGGACCTGGCCCGGAAGCCACCGCGGTGGGTGATGGCTTCCGAGCTCGTGGAGACCTCACGGCTGTGGGCCCGCGACGTGGCGCGCATCGACCCAGCGTGGATCGAGCAGCTCGGCGGCCACCTCACCCGCACGCAGTACTCCGAGCCGCACTGGTCGGACGCCCGCGGCGCCGCCATGGCCTACGAGAAGGTGCTCCTGCTGGGGCTGACGGTCGTGGAGGCACGCCGCGTGCTGCTGTCCCGGGTGGACGCTCCCCTGGCGCGGGAGATGCTCGTCCGCCACGGGATCGTCGAGGGCCGCCTCGACACGCGAGTCCCGGTCATCCGCGAGAACGCCGAGGCCGTGGCGCAGGCGAGGGAGCTGGAGACCCGCAGCCGTCGCCGTGACCTGGTGATCGACGACGAGGCCCTGGTGGCGTTCTACCTCGAGCGGCTCCCCGGCGACATCACCTCGGGCCGTCACCTGGACTCGTGGTGGAAGAAGCGCGGCCACCGCGACCCGGACGCGATCCGGTTGACCCCCGCCGATATCCGCACCTCGGAGGCCGCTCCCGACGCGGGCGACTTCCCGCCGTTCTGGCAGCAGGGCGACCGACGGTTCGAGCTGCACTACGAGTTCGATCCGGGTGGCGCCGCCGACGGCATCACCGTCCGCATCCCGCTGCCGCAACTGTCCTCGGTGACCACCGCCGGTTTCGAGTGGTTGGTCCCCGGTCTCCGCGAGGAGCTCTACACGGAGATGCTGCGCACCCTCCCCAAGTACCTCCGGCGGCTCTGCTCGCCGCCCGCGGAATACGCCGCCCTGCTCGCCCGCGACGTCACCCCGCGCTCCGCCCCTCTGCCGGTGGCTCTGGCGCAGGCGCTGTCCGCGCGGATCGGGACGACGGTCGACCCGCGGGAGTTCGACCCCGCGCAGCTCCCCGATCACCTGCGGGTGCGGTTCGAGGTGGTCGACGGCGAGAAGGTCGTCGCGTCCGGAACGGATTTGGCGGCGCTGCGGACGCGTTTGCAGGACAAGGTGCGCGCCACCCTCAACACCCGGCTCGTGCCCGACGACGGGCCGTTCCGCCAGTGGAGTGCCGACACCATCGGGGATCTCGCCCCGTCGGTCACCGGCACGGTGGACGGTGTGGATGTGACGGTCTACCCCGCCCTGCGCGTCGATGCGGACGGCATCCACCGGGTCGCGTGCGCGACGGAGGAGGAACGCCGGACCAGGCAGGCGTCGGCGGTCCTCACGCTCATCTCGTCCGATCTCGTCTCCGCCTCCTCGATCCTGCGCGGTCGCCCGGTCGAGCAGCGACTGGCCCTGACCCAGTACCCGCACGGCGGCGTCGAGGCATTGGTCTCGGACGCCGCCCTGGCGGCGTGCGGCAGGATCATCGCGCGACGAAAGGGTGTGCCGGTGCTGACGGTGGCGGAGTTCACCGAACTGCGGGACGCCGCCAGGGCGGAGGTGCCGGGGGCCGTGGCGTCCGCGATCTCGACGGTCGTGCCGGCGTTGGTGGCGGCGCAGGAGGTGTCCGTGCGTGTGACGGAGGCCCCGGCCGAGGTCGCCGAGGCGGTGGCCCCGTCACTGGAGTTCCTGGTGGGTAAGGGTTTCCTGGCGCGTCATCCGGTCGACGTGCTGCCGCACCTGGAGCGGCACGTGAAGGCGGTCGGTGTCCGACTCGATCTCGCGGAGAAGTCCCCCGCCCGGCATCGGAATCTGACAGCCCGGTTGGCGCGGTCGGAGGAGACCGTCGAGGAGGCGTGCGCGGCTCTGCGCCGTCGGCCCGGCGGCGCGCGCTCGGCCCGCGAGCTGCGGTGGTTGCTGGCCGAATACAGGGTGGGGTTGTTCGCCCAGTCCCTCGGCACGGCCCGCCCGGTGTCGGCCGAGCGCATCGACAAGGCGGTCGCGAACGCGCTCGCTCCCCGCGCCCGGCGTTGAGCGCCCGGCGGGTCAGACGTTCGCGCGGCGGCTCAGCGGCTCGCGCGGCGGTCTCTGAGTGCGATGATCTCGCGTTCGAAGTCGTCGGCCGAGCTGAACTGCTTGTAGACGGAGGCGAAGCGTAGGTAGCCCACCTCGTCGAGGTCCTGGAGGGGGCCGAGGATCGCGAGACCGATCTCGTGGGCGGGCACCTCGGACGCGCCGCGAGCGCGGACGGTGTCCTCCACCTGCTGGGCGAGGCGCCGCAGGGCGTCCTCATCGATGGACCGGCCTTGGCAGGCGCGGCGAACTCCCCGGACCACCTTGTCGCGACTGAAGGCCTCGGTGACACCGTTGCGTTTGAGGACCGTCAGCAGTGGCGTCTCGAGCGTCGTGAACCGGTGCCCGCACTCCGGGCACTCCCGGCGGCGCCGGATGGCCTGACCCTCGTCGACCGATCGTGAGTCGATCACCCGGGAGTCCTCGTTGTGGCATGTAGGGCAGTACATTCCCGTGTGGCCCTTCGTCGACCGGACTTCACGCCTCCCGGGACGTGGACCACGGGACGCGGGGACGATTGACCACCGTCCCCGACTCATTCTAGGAGGCAGGTGCGCCGGTCACGCGTAGGCGGGCCCGCCGAGGAACGCCACGGCCAGGAGCATGAGTATCCCGAAGGCGATGCCGCAGGCCAAGAGTGCCCAGGCGGGCACGTCATCGACGACACGGGTCGGAGCCGACGACTCGACGCGGCAGGCGCGCACACTGTCGGACGCCACCGGGCGGGCCTGGACGATCCGCCGCGGAGCCGGTGTGCGGGAGGGCGCCGGTGCGAGGGTGGCGACCCGGTCGGCGGAGGCGCCGCGGTTG
>NZ_KV824098.1:0-3426 GCF_001815995.1 Dietzia sp. HMSC21D01
GCCTGATCCACCACGGCCATCGCCCGAACCTCCTTGCGCCAGCTCTCCAGGCCACCACCCATCCCGGCGGTAGACCACTGCGGACATCCTGCCCAGCACCATCAATGCTACTCAAATGCCACCATTCAACAACCCCCGACGGCCGTCGTGGTTGCTAGCGCACCAGCAGCCACGACCCGCGGTCGGCTCGTAGGCGGCCTACCGCGCCTTGTTGCACTCGGCATGGGCGGTTGGAGCTCTCAGGGTCAGCCGTCGTGACTTGCCGCAGCGGGCGTAATTCACCGCAGCAGTTGAAGCATCAAGAATGGCGTCCACGAATGGGCACCTCTGTAATGCTGTATCCATGAAGCGGAGCACCGTGATGCAGGTCAAGCTCGATCGACTGGTTGAAGACGAGGACCCCGAAGATGTCGGGTGGTACGCCGAGTGGGGCATCCGCGATGACAGCGCCGGGACCGAGGACAGCGCTGAAGATCTTCGCGAACTGGTAGCTGGCATTGCCTCGGACGTACACCGATGGACGCACCGATATGACGTCACCCTTGAATGGGTAATCGGCGGGGACGCACCGGAGGGGAGCACCGTCGAGAAGGAGATCGCCCGCCTCGGCGTGACTCTACCGAGGAACATCAGCGTCAAATAATTACCCTCGGGCCCGCAGAATGCCGACTCTGCGAACGAGGCTATCGCCAGCCTTTGCGGCCGCGAGACTGCATTGCGTAGCAACCTCGCGCAGCCGGGCCGAACAAGGGTTTCAGCGCAGGAAGGGACGGAGACAGGTGCGCCTTACCAAGATCAAGTTCAGTGGATACAAGAGGCTCCTGGACACTGGCTGCAATGTCGACGCTGACCTGATCTCGTTCGTCGGTCCAAACGAAGCAGGCAAGACCACGGTCCTGGAGGCGCTGGCCTGGCTTACCGAGGGCGGTACACTCGGCCCTCGCAAAGTGAACCGGACAGTGGAAACGAC
Organism: Dietzia sp. HMSC21D01; assembly: GCF_001815995.1. Taxonomy (NCBI): domain Bacteria; kingdom Bacillati; phylum Actinomycetota; class Actinomycetes; order Mycobacteriales; family Dietziaceae; genus Dietzia; species Dietzia sp. HMSC21D01. The sequence goes on from NZ_KV824098.1 coordinate 971, forward strand.
CTTGCGAGGCCCTATTGTCACGGCCGTGTTCGCGCTAGAAGCCTCCGACCTCGAGGCACTTTCCGAAGTCGACACTAACGTCGCGCCACGAACGCTCAGTTTTTCGCGCACTCCCGAGGGTGTTGAGCAAATCAGTTTCGATCCGCCCCTGTCCCGAACAACGGAACTGACGCAATCGGTACTGAAGTCGGTGAGCGACCCTGAGCTGAGCCACCGCATAGAAGACAAGGCCACCGCTACTGCGTTGGCACACGTCATCGAGCTAGCGAGTTCTGAGCGCGAGTGGAAACAGAAGAGTGAGGGTGCCGTCCAAAAGCTAATCGAATGGTTGGAACTACCAATCTCGGCGACAGGCAACGGAGACGAAGCTGCGGATGAGGTCGAGAAGTCAGCCCCGGAGTCCGACCTCGCCGCCGCTCGGTTACTGAAGGACTGGCAAACGCAGATGAGCCAGCCGGAGCCTAATGTAACGGCGGCGGACGCACTTTCTGGACGCATTCCGGCCTTCGTACTGTTCTCTGAGGCGGATCGGAAACTGGGCTTCGAGTACGACCTACGTCGACGCTCGGTGAATCAAGGTGGGAGGAGCCAATACGTCCCCTACGACGATGTAGAGAACCCGGATGGCGGGCTGGTCAATCTACTCAGTCTCGCCAACACCAGCATTCGCCAGTTCTACGAGCTAGTCCACGCCGGGGTGCCCGAGAGAGTGTCGGCGCATGCTCGAAAAACCAACAAGGCACTGAACGAAGCCATCTCGCCACACTGGCGGCAACGTCCTCTTGAAATCCGCGTCGAGGCCAGCGACACCAAGCTGCGCATCGTCGTAGACGAGGGAGAAGACACGGCACGATTCACCGATCGCAGCGACGGTCTGCGCATCTTCGTCGCACTCCTCTCGTTCCTCGCTCAGCACACAACCGACCCGCCGCCAATCCTGCTAATTGACGAGGCCGACATCCATCTGCACTACAACGCGCAGGCGGACCTCATTAACTTTCTCCTCGAACTGCCGTCACGCACCATCTACACCACCCATTCGCCTGGCTGTCTGCCCCTAGATCTGGGCACCGGCATCCGGGTCATCGAGCCCAGCCAGAAAGACCCAACGAGCAAACTGAGAAACAATTTCTGGGACGGTAATCAGCCAGGGTTCATGCCCCTGTTGTTCGCAATGGGAGCGGGCGCCGCGGCGTTCTCTAGCCTGAGAGCCGCCGTATTCACGGAGGGCCCATCAGACATGATGCTCCTGCCCACTTTGCTTCGAGAGGCAACCCAAGAACGCAATCTCGGCTACCAGATTGTGCCTGGCCTCGCGAGCATTCACCCGGGAAGCCTGGGCAATACCGACTACGCGGCAGTGAGAGTCGCCTACCTAGTGGACGGCGACGAGGGTGGTTGCGACCATCAGAAACACCTATTGAAAGCAGGCGTGCCCGAGAACCGGATTCTGCGACTACCTGAAGGCATGGCCACCGAGGACCTAATTGATCCCGACGTCTACCTTGAGGCGGTGAACGGCGTTCTGGCGGATTCTCAGCGCACTGAACAGGTCACTATGGAGCAGATCAAAGACGACCTGGACGCAGGTGTGACCATTGCAAGAGCTGTCGAGATCGCTCTCGGGGGGCCAGATAGTGCACCAGGAAAAGGCGCTGTCGCTGGCAGATTACTTCGGCGGGACGGCTCCCTACCACTGGCGAACATGGCGCGCGAGTATCTTGCCGCACACCACGCAACGTTCATTGAACTACTCGGCGTGAAGCAAAAGCCCTGAACATCAGCTTCAGTTCGTAGTCCTGCCGCTACCACTACGGGTGACCTTGGAGTCAGCGCCGCAGGCGACCAGGATCCTGGGCGCAAGAACCCTTGTCGCGAAGCGTCAACGAATGTGATCGCTCCTCATTTACTTCCGTCATGCATACTGTGGCCCTGCACGAACAGCAATCGCAGTAGGGGGAAGCAATGGCTCAGCAATTTCAGGTGAGATACATCGACGATCTCGATGGAACCGACCTGGGCGAGACGTCGAACACCATCTCTTTTGCCTTCGAAGGCAAGGAATACTCCATTGATCTCAGCGACGACAACGCCGAGGCGTTCCGCGAGGCCGTAGCGCCGTACATCGAGGCCGGCCACCGAGTGACTGGAAGCAAGGCCAAAACTGCGGCCACGTCCGGCAACACCAAAGCGATTCGCGAATGGGCCCGCAACAATGGCTACGACGTCTCCGACCGCGGACGCATTCCCGCCGACGTGGCCGACGCGTACGCAGCAGCCAACTAGGCCACCTGCCCAGCGTCCCCAACAAGCAATCGCCGGACCCGCTCAGGACAACCGTTCCTACAAGCTGTCCTGAGCGGGTAGCGCACCGAAAAGGCGCTCCTGCCAGCATTTATATTAACGCCGATAAGTTACCTTATGTAAAGCTAAGATCTGCGTATTGCATCAGATGA
>NZ_KV824099.1:0-6108 GCF_001815995.1 Dietzia sp. HMSC21D01
CTCGCCGCCGACGGGCCGGTCAGTACCCGTGCGAGTCCAACCAGTAGTTGGCCAGGGCGACGGGGGTGGCCGTTCCGAACTCCACACCCAGCAGCAGCTCACGCACGTCGTCGGTGGTCAGCTCTCCGCTGATCCGGTTGATCAGACTCAACTGGTCCTCCGAGAGCGAGCCCTTGCGGAAGACGGGCACCAGGTTCTGGGCGCGGACCGCGTTCTCGTCGTCGTCCAGTGTCACGATGTCCTCGGGGAGGCCCACCGGGTCGGCCGACTGGACCAACCCCACGCCGATCTCCCCCGCACGCAGGGCGTCGAACACCGCACGAGGATTCGGCCCCAACGGGATCCGACGGCCGAAACCGCAGTCGTACGTCTCTCCCACGGCGGCGGCCAGGTCGCCGTCAGCGAGGGCCTCCTGCCTCGCGCCGAGCGTGAGGTCACCGCACCGACCGGCCAGGTCGGACATCGTCCGCAATCCCCGGGTCTCCGACGTGTTGCGCGTGACCACGTACACCGGCGCGTCCTCGGCGGGTGCCGGGTCCGCGGCGGTGACCCCCTCCGGTAGCGCGGCCATCATCGCGGCATACACCTCGTCCCCCTCGGTCGCCGTCGCACCGGGGTCGAAGGCTCCCAGGAGCTCACCGGTGAATCCCACCGTGAAGGTCGCGTCTCCCGCGACGACGGACTCCACGACCTCCGCCTGGGTCCCGGATTGGGGTCGCGCGGTCACCCGCGAGCCGGACCGTACCAGCGCGTTGCCGTAGATGTGGCCCACGATCTCCGCCTCACCGAACGAGGCCGTCTCGATCACCGCCACCGGGTCGTCCCGGTGCGCCGGCACGATCGACGACTGCGCCTGACAGCCGGACAGAGCCATCGCCACCACACCCGCGAGCGCCACCGCGCGCCTCCCGGGCCGCCCCACCGTCCGCAGCACCCGACCACGTCCTTCCTCACACCGACCGCACCCGTCAGCGCGGACATCTCGTCCGACAGTGTCCCAGAACCGTCCCGGCGCCGTCACGCCGAGGCCCCACGTGGTCGCCGTCCGGAGTCGACGGGCCGTCCGTCAGCGGGTCAGGCCGGGGTTCACGGCGGACCGGGCGGGATCGGTGACGTCGATCCCGGCTTCCGCCCACGCCTCCTCGAGTTCGGCCGCACCCTTCATACGGACCCACGCCGCCTCCGTGTGGGTGACCGGCACGGCCCGGAACACCCGGACGGGTGCCGCGTCACCCGGCAGTTCGACGTCCGGGATCTCGGGGGCACGCAGCACCACGGCGGTGAACGCCGCGCCGGGCCACAGCGGCTCGCCCAGGTCGATCAGCGCGCCCTCGGACAAGACCAGTCCCTCCACCGCGGGCGCGGCCGCGAGCACGGCCAGGGCGCGCACCACGCCGTCCACACCGCCCCGGAGCACGAGGCTCAGCTCCGCGCGCGGCGCTGTCGGATCGGGCACGAGCGCCGACGGATCCCCCATCGGCTCGGCCGAACACCCCAGCGAGACGTACCGCACCACACCGCTCTCCAAGTCCACGAACCGGAGGATCCGGATCGGCGCGGTGCCGAGGAACGTCACCGACGCCTCCTGCGGCTCCGGTCCGTAGCGCTCCTCCAGGTGAGCGCGTACCGCCGCCGGAACCGTCGACCCGTCCGCAGGGCCTCCCGGTAGCACTACTTCAGCCCGAGCCGGGCGAGCTCGTCGCGCACCCGCTCGGCGTTGGCGGGTTCGCACAGGACGTCGTAGCGGCCCGCGACCAGCTGGGAGGTGGACGCGAAATCCCGCTTCCCGCGGGTCGCGGCGTAGGACAGCGACGCCGAGACGACGCCGAACACGGAGCCGCCGACCAGACCGGTCAGCACCACGCCCCACATGGGTTGCGTGAAGATGCCCAGGAGCAGGCCGATGAACAGGCCGAGCCACGCGCCGGTCGCCAGCCCGCCCAGCAGGACCTTCGGCCAGGTGAGTCGGCCCGTGACCCGCTCGACCTGCATGAGATCGACGCCGACGATCGTGACCTCGTGGACGGGGAAGTCCTCGTCGGCGAGGTGATCGACCGCCGCCTGGGCCTGCGCGTACGTGGGGTAGGAGCCGACGACCCACCCGGTGGGCGGTGTGGGCAGACCCGGCGTCTGGGCGCCCCGGGCGCGCGCGCCCCGCGGGTTCACGGGAGTGGTCATGAGGTCCGTCCTTCCGTTTCGTTCCCGGCGGGGTCCCGATCCGAGACGGTCATCCCGGCCGCACGGCCACGGGCGGAGACGACCAACGCCATCTTACGGCTGGCCTCGTCGAGCATCTCGTCACCGAACATCACCGCACCGCGGGCGCCGCCCTCCACCGAGGTCGAGCGCGCGTAGGCCTCGAGGATGGCCTCGGCCTTGTCGAACTCGTCCTGACGCGGGCTGAACACCTCGTTACCCGCGTCGACCTGCGCGGGGTGCAGGACCCACTTGCCGTCGAACCCGAGGGCGGCGGTGCTGGCCGCCGCGCGGCGGAAACCGTCCTCGTCGCGGACTCTGAGGAACGGACCGTCGATGGCCTGAAGGCCGTGCGCGCGGGCGGCCACCAGGATCGTCATGAACACGTGGTGATAGGCGTCGCCCGGGGCGTACCCGTCCGGCTGCTCCCCCACCGTCAGCGTGCGCATCCCGATGGAGGCCATGAAGTCGGCGGGACCGAACACGAGCGTGAGCACCCGCGGGCTGGCCGTCGCGATCGCGTCGATGTTGGTCAGACCGAGGGCGTCCTCGATCTGCGGCTCGATCCCGATGTGACCGACCGGCAGGCCCGCGGCCTTCTCCACCTGGGTCAGCACGAGGTCGAGCGCGGCGACCTCCGCCGCGGTCCGCGCCTTGGGCAGCAGCAGTGCGTCGACGTGGGCACCCGCCCGACCGACGACCTCCGTGACGTCGCGGACCGTGTACTCGGTGTCCCAGGCGTTGACGCGCACCACCACGGTGGGCGCCGCGAACCCACCCCGGCCGAGAGCGGCCACGACGTTCTCGCGCGCCTCCTCCTTCGCCGGGCCGGCCACCGCGTCCTCGAGATCCAGGAAGACCTCGTCCACTGGCAGTCCCCGCGCCTTGTCGATCATCTTCACACTGCTGCCGGGCACGGCGAGGACCGTGCGCCGTGGCCGGGCGCGCAGGTCCGCGATCGCCGAGGCGGCGTCCTCCGAAGGCGCGGCTGTCGCGTGGGGGGCTGCGGTCATCGTGGGTGGCACTCCCTTACGTCCGGTACGGCGGGCGGGCGCCGCCTGTCGGTGACTAGGTTGGTCTGCATGGCGAACCTCAACAAGGCCTTCGTCGCCAGGCTAGCCGGATTGCCCGTGATCGGCCCTGACGGGGACGACATCGGACGCATCCGGGATGTCGTGGTGACGATGCGCTCCGGGCACAAACCCCCGCGGGTCATCGGGCTGGTCGTCGAGCTACCCACGCGGCGCAGGATCTTCGTGCCCATGCTCCGGGTCGCCTCGATCGATCCGCGGTCGGTGTCGCTGGTGTCGGGCACCATCAACCTGCACCGGTTCCAGTCCAGGCCCGGGGAGAATCTCGTCCTGGGCGCCCTCGTGGACTCGGTCATCGGCGTCGAGCGCGACCAGCCCGCGGGCGAGCGCTCCGGGAACCCGGACCGCCCGACCCGGTACCAGGTCGTCGACGTGGAGATCGAACGCCAACGCTCGCGGGACTGGCTCGTGTCGCGGCTCGCCGTCCGCGAGCGCCGCGGGCGTTCCCCCCTCGGTCGGCGCGGGGAGGTGTCGATCCACCCGTGGAACCGCATCAGGGGCCTGGACGACGCGATCGGCACCCCTGAGCACGGCGCCGAGAGCCTGGTCGAGCAGTACGCCGACCTCCGTCCGGCGGACGTCGCCATCGCCCTGCGCGAACTGCCTGAGGTGCGTCGACTCGAGGTCGCGCGCACCCTCGACGACGAACGGCTGGCCGATATCCTGCAGGAGCTCCCCCACGACGAGCAGACCGAGATCGTCACCCGGCTCGAACTCGAGCGTGCGGCGGACGTTCTCGAGGCCATGGACCCCGACGACGTGGCCGACCTCCTCGGCGAGCTCCCCGAGAAGGACGCCGAGTCGTATCTCGAGCGGATGAACCCCGAGGACTCGTCGAACGTCCGGCGCCTGCTGACCTTCGACGCCGACACGGCCGGCGGGTTGATGACGCCCGAACCGATCATCCTCTCGCCGCAGACCACGGTGGCGGAGGCGCTCGCGCACTGTCGCAACCCCGACCTCAGTCCCGCTCTGGCCAGCCTCGTCTTTGTCGTCCGCCCTCCCACGGCCACCCCGACGGGCAAGTACCTGGGCTGCGTCCACATCCAGGCGCTGCTGCGCGAGCTCCCGTCCGCCATGGTCGCCGAGACGGTCGACACGAGCCTGTCGGCGTTGCGCCCCACCGACTCGGTGGACGCGGTGACCCGCTTCTTCGCCACCTACAACCTGGTGTGCGGCCCCGTAGTCGACGACGAAGGGCACCTCCTCGGAGCGGTCGCGGTGGACGACCTGTTGGATCACCTCCTGCCCGACGACTGGCGGGACATGGACCTGCACGACGACACGGAGACGGCGCGATGACCGAACCCACCGTGAGGTCGTCGCTGTCCACCCCGATGACGTCCCGCCGACCCCGGATCAGCTTCGACTCCGACGCGGTCGGCCGGTACAGCGAGGCCGTCGCCCGGTTCTTCGGCACCGGGATGTACCTGCTCATCCAGACGGTCGTGGTGATCGTGTGGATCGTCATCAATGTCGCGGTCGTGGCGCTGCGGTTCGATCCGTATCCGTTCATCCTCCTCAACCTGGCGTTCTCGACCCAGGCCGCCTATGCCGCGCCGCTCATCCTGCTCGCGCAGAACCGTCAGGAGGACCGCGACAAGGAGTCCGTCAAGGAGGACCGGCTCCGGGCCACCCAGACCAAGGCGGACACGGAATTCCTCGCCCGCGAGCTCGCGTCGGTACGCCTGTCGGTGGGCGAGACCGTCACGCGTGACTACCTGCGCCGCGAGCTCGACGACCTGCGGGATTCCGTGGAACGGATCGAGACGATGCTGGCCGGGCTCTCCACCGGCGGCGGTAACGCCGATGGCGGGAAAACCGATCCAGACGACAGGGGCCGGGGGTAACCTCGCCCCAGACGAAGCGTCGCGGGGGCGGTGCACGGCCGTGGCGCCGTCCGTTACGTCGTAGGGGGAGAATCTTGCGCCGAATCGCGCACACTGCAGACCGCCGGGTGCTCACCAGTGCAGCCGTGACCGTCGGAGCCATCACGGTCCTCGCCGCGGTCGGGCTCACGATCGACACGAGCCGCCCCGCCGCACCTGACATCACGCCGCTGGCCGAGTACTCGCCGGAGCCGCCTCCCGCGACGACGCCGCCCCCTCCCACCACCGACCCCACCACCTCGGAGCAGATCCCGGAGCCGCCGGTCGACCCCGGCGCCGCGCACATCGAGCCGGCGACGATCCCCGACGGACCGCTCGGGATCCCGGGCATCGCCCTGGACGCCTACCACCGCGCGACGGAGCGGCTCAACGCGGAGCGCCCCGCCTGCGAGATGGACTGGACCGTCCTCGCCGGGATCGGTCAGGTCGAGTCCAACCAGGGCCGCGGGCTCTTCGACGTGCGCGGCAACACCATCGGCCGGATCGTCGGCCCCCGACTCGACGGCTCCCTGCCGGGCACCGCCGTCATCACCGACACCGACGGCGGCAGATTCGACGGCGACCCCGACTTCGACCGTGCCGTCGGACCCGTCCAGTTCATCCCGTCGACCTGGGCGACGCTCGGGCGCGACGGCAACGACGACGGCGTGGCCGATCCGAACAACATCTACGACGGTGCCCTGTCCGCGGCGACGCTCCTGTGCAACCAGGGCGGGTCGATGGCGGACCCGGCGGCCCGCACCCGCGCGATCCTGGCCTACAACAACTCGCTGGCGTACGTGGCCAACGTCAACGCGTGGGCGCACGGCTACGCGGTCAACGCCTTCCCGCTGCCCTCCGATCTGCCGGAGATCCACCGACCGGAGCCCACGGTCGAGCCCCCGCGGCCACCGGAGCGCTGCCCCGAGGGCTGGGAGGGCGAGCCGACCGCC
>NZ_KV824100.1:0-4302 GCF_001815995.1 Dietzia sp. HMSC21D01
CCGGCCCCGGACCGCAGCCCGCCGCCGGCCCCGCGCCTCAGCCGGCGAGGCTGCGGGCGATCACCAGGCGCTGGATCTGGTTGGTGCCCTCGAAGATCTGGGTGATCTTGGCCTCGCGCATGTAGCGCTCGACAGGGAACTCGCGGGTGTAGCCCACGCCGCCGAGGACCTGCACGGCGTCGGTGGTCACCTTCATCGCGGCGTCGGTGGCGGTGAGCTTGGCGATCGAGGCCTCCCGGGAGTACGGGCGCCCGGCGTCCTTGCGGCGGGCGGCGTCGAGGTACGCCGCGCGGGCCGAGGCCACGGCGGCGGCCATGTCGGCGAGCAGGAAGCCCAGTCCCTGGTGGCCGATGATGGTCTTGCCGAACGCCTCGCGCTCGTTCGCGTAGGCCACCGCGTCGTCGAGCGCGCGCTGTGCGATGCCCGTGGCCACGGCGGCGATCCCGAGTCGGCCCGAGTCCAGGGCGGAGAACGCGATGCGCAGGCCCTCGCCCTCGGCGCCGATGAGCCGGCCGGCGTCGATGCGGGCGCCCTCGTAGGAGGCCGTGGTGGTGGGCACGCCGTTGAGGCCCATCTTGTCCTCGGGCTTGCCGAAGTGCAGGTTCTCCGTGTCGCGTGGCACGAGCAGGCAGGAGATGCCGCGCGAGCCCTCACCGGTGCGGACGAAGGTGTTGTAGACGTCGGCGATCCCGCCGTGGGTGATCCACGACTTGGTGCCGGTCACCACGTACGCGTCACCGTCCCGCTCTGCGCGGCACCGCAGGGCGGCGGCGTCCGATCCGGCCTGCGGCTCGGACAGCGAGTACGCACCGATCTGCTCGCCGGCGAGCAGCCCGGGTAGCCACTCGGCCTTCTGCTCGTCGGTGCCGGCGGTGGCCAGCGGGAAGCAGGACAGCCCGTGGACGCTCGTGGCCACCGCGACGGCCGCCCACCGGGCGCCGAGCTCCTCGAGGACCTGCAGGTACACCTCGTACGGCTGGTCGCCGCCGCCGAACTCCTCCGGGTAGGGCAGGCCGAGCAGGCCGACCTCGCCGAGCTGGGCGAACAGCCCCTCGGGGTAGGTGTGGTTCCGCTCGTGTTCCGCGGCGACCGGCTCGAGGAGCTTGTCCGCGACCGAGCGCGTCATCTCGAGGAGTTCGTACGCCTCGTCGCTGGGGAGCAGTCGGTCCACGGCCATGGGGGTCCTCCGGGTGCGTGCGGGAAAGATACTGGGTCCCATTAGAGTGCACGCCCGGACCTTGGGCCCTGTAGCCCCGAAAGCGGGGGTGCCCGTCGGTGGGTGGTGGTGGTGCTCACCCCGCCGACTGGACCACAATCGCCGACTATGACCGAGAACACCGCGTCGACCGCGTCCACGCCCCTGTCGCCGGAGGACCTGCTGGCGATCTACGACGTCCCCGGCGCGAGCGCCGCGGAGTTCCTGTGCGACCGGCACGACCCGGACGCGGTCGCGTTCACCGTCATCGACCCGGACCTGTCCGGGCGCGACATCACGTACGGGGAGCTGCGCACGGAGAGTGAGAAGGTCGCCGCCGCCCTGGCCGCGCTGGGGGTGGCCGAGGGCGACCGGGTGGCGACACTCATGTCGAAGTCCGCCGATCTGGTGTTCACGCTGATGGGGATCTGGCGGCTCGGCGCCGTCCACATGCCGCTGTTCACCGCGTTCGCGTGGCCGGCCATCGAGATGCGCATCACCGGTGGCGACGCGAAGGTGATCGTCTCCGACGCCGACCAGCGCGGCAAGCTCGAGTCCACGTCCGTACCGGTCGTCGTCGCGGGCCTGGCCGACTGCCCGGAGTCCCGCGAGGGGGACCTCGACCTGGACACCATCGTCGCGGCGCAGGAGCCCGGTCGCCCCGCCGCGGTCACCGGCCCGGACGCCGGCATGGTCATGCTCTTCACCTCCGGTACGACGGGCACCCCGAAGGGTGTCGTCGTGCCGGTGCGCGCGCTGGCCGCGTTCCACCAGTACATCGAGACCGGCCTGGACGTCCGCGCGGACGACGTGTTCTGGAACGGCGCCGACCCGGGCTGGGCGTACGGCCTGTACTACGGCATCCTCGGTCCGCTGGCCGTCGGGCGCCGCAGCCTGCTGCTGCACGCCCGGTACACGCCGGAGCTGGCCTTCGCCGTGCTGCAGTACTACCGCGTCACCAACTTCGCCGCCGCCCCGACCGTGTACCGGACCATGCGCGCCAAGCGCGACATCGCGCCGGCCGACGTGAGGCTCCGCCGCGCCTCGGCCGCCGGTGAGCCGCTCACCCCCGAGGTGATCGAGTGGTCGCGCGAGCAGTTCGGTGTGGAGGTGCGCGACCAGTACGGGCAGACCGAGCACGGCATGTTCATCATCAACCCGTGGCACGACTCCCTGCGCGAGGAGGTCCGCCCCGGCTCGATGGGCGTGCCCCTGCCGGGCTGGTCGTGCACCGTGCTGGCCGCGGACTCGGACGATCCGGCGCCGGCCGGAGAGCTGGGCCGCGTGGCGATCGACGTGCCCGCCAGCCCGCTCATGTGGTTCACCGGCTACCACGAGGCGCCGGAGAAGACCGCCGAGCGCTTCAGCGCGGACGGCCGCTGGTACTACACCGGCGACGCGGCCAAGCTCGACGCCGACGGCCACTTCTACTTCTCCAGCCGCGACGACGATGTCATCATCATGTCCGGCTACCGCATCGGCCCGTTCGACGTGGAGTCCGTGCTCGCCAAGCACCCGGACGTCCTCGAGTCCGCGGTGATCGGCGTCCCCGACGAGCTCGCGGGCGAGGTGCTCGAGGCGTACGTCGTCCTGCGCGACGGTGTCGACGGTGGCCCCGAGACGGAGTCCGCGCTGCAGGCGTGGGTCAAAACCGAGTTCGCGGCCCACGCCTTCCCGCGGAAGGTCCACTTCGTGCGCGAGCTGCCCAAGACCCCGTCGGGCAAGATCCAGCGCTTCCTGCTGCGCAAGGAGCGCTCCGGGCAGGCCTGACGGGTCGCGGACCTAGGTACTGCGGACCGGCGCACGAGGAACTACCCTCAGCGCATGACTCCCACGGCCACCGTCCGTTCCCCGGAGCCGGCGGCCCTCGTCGTCGTCGCCCTCATCACGGCGGTCACGGTCACCTCCACCACCACCGTCGCGACGGCCGCGGCCAACCCCGTGATCTCGTCGATCGCCCCCGACCCCTCGGTGCAGCGCGGCGCCGACGGCGCCTTCCACGTCCACGCCACCTCGGACGACTGGGGTGACGGTGCCGGGCGGCGCCTCGTGCCGCACTTCCGGTCCTTCGACCTGGTGGAGTGGGAGTACGTGGGCGACGCGTTCGCCGCGCCGCCCTCGTGGGCGCCGGCCGGATCATCGCTGTGGGCGCCCGACGTCCACCTCGCCGACGCCGGGGCGGTCATGTACTACACCACCGGCGGCTCCGCGCCCTGCATCGGCCGCGCCACCGCGCCCGGTCCGGACGGCCCGTGGATCCACGACGCCACCCCGATCGTCTGCTACGGCGCCGACGAGCCCTACCAGGACCTCGACCCCATGGACCCGGAGGTCGTGTTCACCGAGGACGGCCCGGTGATGCTCATGGGCAACTTCGAGGGCATCCACGCCGTACCGATGAACGCCGCAGGCACCGCACTGGACGGCGATCCGGTGCTCGTCGCCGGTCCGGGCGTCGAGGCGCCGGCCGTGGTCGCCCGCGCCGGGCGCACCCACCTGTTCACGAGCGCCGGCCTGTGTTGCGACGGCGAGCGGTCGCAGTACCGGGTGCTCGGCGGACGCGCGGACGACCTGCTCGGCCCGTACGAGGACAGGACCGGTCGGCCGTTGCTCGAGCGCGGCGCGGGCGACGTGATCCTCAGGGGCGACGAGAACTGGGTCGGGCCTGGGCATGTCGACGTCGCCATCGATGACGCCGGGCAGGACTGGATGCTCTACCACGCGGCGCCGCGCGGTCAGGCCGTCCTGCCGGGCGGTGTCCAGCGCCGCTACATGCTGATCGACCGCCTGGACTGGGTGGGTGGCTGGCCGGTGGTCGGGGACGGGACGCCGTCCGAATCGCGACGGGTCGACCCGGTGGTGGACCTGCCCGTGCGCCTCACCGCGGTCGGAGACGCCGCGCTGAGACGGGTCGACGACGACGAGGTGCTCGATCTCCCGATACGGATCGCCTCCACCGGGTCGGCGTACACGGGCGAGCTCAGGGCCACGATCACCGGCCCCGACAAGCGACGCACGGCGCTGCCGATCGTCTCCACGGGCGGGGACCTGCCCGCCGCGCCGGCGGCGGTCGCCGCCGGGGGAGCGCTCGACCGCACCCTGACCCT
>NZ_KV824101.1:0-2657 GCF_001815995.1 Dietzia sp. HMSC21D01
CCCCGCCATATAACGGCGAAAGCCACACCAAAACTGCGCGAACCAGCGAGTCCCGCACGGGTGTACCCCAAAGCGACGTCAAGTTTGCGGGCGCTGACTCGGCTCGGTCCCTTCTCTAGGTCACCGGACACGTCTTTCGGGACGGTGCGACCTGGGCGGCCTACCCTCGGCGAACCGGGCCGGGTTGTCCCGGTGACCGACTTAGGGACTCCCGGCTGCAATACCGAAGCGCATTTGTGGACCCTCGCCTAGGGTCGGGGGCCTTCGGTCAGCCGGATTTCCCACTCGATCTTGACCGATGCATGGTCAGCGCCCCCGTAGTCCGGCGTGGGCTCAATTTCTTTGACCCTGCACAAGACGTGACCGTGCTGATTGCGCATGACACCGATTGAACCGACCGGGACTCGTGCGAAGTGGCTCTCGTAGTCGAGAGCGTCGGGATCGTCTATCTCGTCGAACTTTTCGGCGAACCGTGCGTGCGCCACCCGGCCCGGAGTCCCGCCGTTGAGGTAGATAGCGGTCGCGCCGCAGTTGCCCCATCTCGTTTCCCACGCCGGCGAACCGGGGGCCTCGTCGATTTGAATGGTGAATTTTCCGCCGTTCGTCGTGAAATCGAACTTGGCACCGCCACTCATGCCTACTCCGTGGGTGAAGTTTTGCGCGAAGCTCTGGTTCGCCTCTGCCGCAAGCGAGCGGAGGTCCGCGGGGAAGTCACACAGTTTTATGCCTGCGTCTCGGAGGTGCTTCCACCCCAAGCGGTAAATCTGCGGGTTACGGTCGAACTGGCCGATATGGACGGTAGACACGCCTGCCTCTACCAGGAGCTGTGAACAAGGAATTCTGGCCGTACGTGAGTTAGCGCAAGGCTCGAGGGTTGTGTAGACCTCAGCTCCGCTGAGCGCGATTCCCTCTTCACGGGCCTTATGGAGTGCGACCTGTTCGGCGTGCAGGCCCGGAAGCTCGCCTCTGTGGCCAGTCACTACGACGTGACCATCCTGTACGACGACTACACCCACACGGGCATTACCCGGTGACTTGAACGCCTCGTCGATGGCGAGTTGCGAGAACACCCTATCGAGGTCCCCGCGAGGTTGACTTTCCGGCAGAACGTTCATGATTTGAATCCTGTCAGGAGCATCGAGCCGACCAGCAGTGACCGGCGGGGTGTTCAGTGATCTAGTCAGTCGGTGTTCTCTAGGTGATCGGCAGCCAGATTCGGCGGGTAAACTTCGTGAAGCGGCCGCATTCCGGTGGGAATCTCGCCATCAGCGACGGAAGCCAGGCCACCGTCGACCGACTCCCCGACGTGCCATTCGCCACGAATCTCCCACGTCGTCTCAGCGAGAACAACGTCAGCGCTGAAGGCCTCGTCGGGCAGGACGAGATGCCCCTCGTCTGTGAGGTGACGGAGATAGGCCAGAGTCTCCATGGCAACCACAGCAATGTGGGAGAACACGTGGGTGGCGGCACGGTAGCGCTCGCGCAGGCCGAACTGATCGAAGCTAGGTGGATCGCCGTGCAGTGAGTCCTCGTAGAGCCACCCGTACGCCAGGTCCAGATCACTGACCGGCTCGCCGTCGACAATGACGCCGTAGGCGCGGGTCGTGGAGCCGCGATTAGCACGATCGCGTTGCGTGGCGAGGGCCCACTCACGACGAAGATGATCATTAGACAGCCGGGTGGCGAGATCGTCGGTGTCGGTGAAGCTATCCAGAGCGTCGAATACCCTGTCGTAGCCGATACGGTCACGCGCCAAGGTCATAGGGCGCAGTCGAGCAGCCAGGGACTCGAACATGACCTCGCCGGGCAGGTCGATGGCCTGGACGGCCTCCTCGAGCTGCGGGTAGACCGTGAGGTGAATTTTCGTCGAGCAAAGTTCACGCATGAGCTCGCCGCCGTCCGCGGAGACGAGTGGGTGGGCCTCGATGCGCCGCAGACGACGGACGAAAGTGCTGAGGGTTTGAGTGGGGTCAGTGGCCACGGTGCGAACCCATCGTCGAGGATCGACCGACGATATCCCAATTCAGCGGTTGCCCTTGGCTCGGTTGCGGGCGACGCACAGCATCTCGCAGTGCTTCAGGTCGGTACTGCCACCTCGACTCCAGGCCGTGCCGTGCTCCACTTCCATGCTTGTGTCGATGCGGGCTTGGTTGGTGTTGGAAACGCCAGCGCAGACCGGGCAGTTGGAGACGCCGGCTGCCTTAGCCGTATCAGTCCGCTGGTGGCGCCGATAATGTCGGATTCCGTCAAACTCGCAGTTCACAAGCGTGACATGAACCGTCGATCCAAGACTGACCGTGCCGATTTTCTGCGCAGATTCGCGCCTCACTCGCCAATGAGCGACTACAAGCGCTGTGCCAACTATGGTCTCATGCTAGCGGATAAGCTAGCATGAGGTAGTGACAAAGGCGGACAAGCTCCGGGCAGCAATCGAGCGCAACCCGAAGTCGGTGTCCTACAAGGATCTGTACGCCCTGTGCCTGCAAGTCTTCGGTGAGCCTCGTCAGCAGGGCACCAGCCACGCGGTATTCAAAATGCCCTGGCCGGGCGATCCTCGGGTGAACATCCAACGAGGCAAGAACGGTCAGGCCAAGCCCTACCAGGTCAAACAAGTACTAGCCCCGGTAGTTCACGGGGATCTGAGGATTGCCGGGCGA
>NZ_KV824102.1:0-809 GCF_001815995.1 Dietzia sp. HMSC21D01
CTGGAGCTGGAGGACGGCCAGTACGTCAACCTCGGGATCGGCCTGCCGACCCTGGTCCCCAACTACGTCCCCGAGGGCGTCAACGTCACCCTGCAGTCGGAGAACGGACTGCTGGGCATCGGACCGTACCCGCACCCCGACGACGTCGACCCGGATCTCATCAACGCCGGCAAGGAGACCGTCACGACCCTTCCCGGCTCGTCGATCTTCGACTCGGCGATGAGCTTCGGCATGATCCGTTCGGGCAAGATCGACGTGGCTATCCTCGGCGCGATGGAGGTCAACCCGGCCGGCGACATCGCCAACTGGATGGTCCCCGGCGCCATGGTCAAGGGCATGGGCGGCGCGATGGACCTCGTGGTGGGCGCGCGCCGGATCGTCGTGGTCATGGACCAGGTCGCCAAGGACGGCTCATCGAAGATCGTCTCCGAGATCTCCCTCCCGCTGACCGGCCTGGGCTGCGTCAACCGGATCATCACCGAACTCGGCGTGTTCGACCGCGACGAGAACGGACTGACCCTCATCGAGATCGTGGACGGTGTGACCCTCGACCAGGTCGAGGCCGCCACCGACGCACCGTTCCAGGTGGCCGACGGACTGCCCGCTAGTTAAGGCAACGAGAGCAACGCATCAGCTCGGTTTCTGGATCGAGCCTGAGAAGGAAAAGGGAGCGACCGCAGCCTTGGCCCGCCGGTAACCAGACCTTATGTAGAGTCGAACCTCCAAGATGGTCGCCAGCGAGTGAATCCACTGGGCGGAGCTACCGGCCATGTCTGGCGTCAGTGGCGCTCTGGCCGTCGGGCCGCGTA
>NZ_KV824103.1:0-520 GCF_001815995.1 Dietzia sp. HMSC21D01
CGGCAGCATCGCGATGCCGAGGATGAACGAACCGACCGTGGAGATCTGGTTGAGGACGGTGAAGTTGTCCGTGTCCAGATAGTCGGCGTAGCGGCGCGGCATGCCCTGGTTGCCCAGCCAGTGCTGAACCAGGAACGTGGTGTGGAAGCCGATGAAGATCAGCCAGAAGTGCCACTTGCCCAGCGTCTCGTCGTACATCCGGCCCGTCATCTTGGGGAACCAGAAGTACACACCGGCGAACGTGGCGAACACGATCGTGCCGAACAGCGTGTAGTGGAAGTGGGCGACGATGAAGTAGGTGTCCGAGATGTGGAAGTCGATCGGAGCCGCGGCCATCATGACACCGGTCAGACCACCGAAGAGGAAGGTGATGATGAAGCCGAGGGCGAACATCATCGGGGTCTCGAAGGTGATCTTGCCCCGCCACATGGTGCCGATCCAGTTGAAGAACTTCACGCCGGTCGGGACGGCGATGAGGAACGTCATGAAGGAGAAGAACGGCAGCAGGACGGCGCCGGTG
>NZ_KV824104.1:0-4957 GCF_001815995.1 Dietzia sp. HMSC21D01
CCGGCACGGCGATCCTCGCCGCCGGGGCCGGAGCGGCCCCCGCCGTGCTCGAGGGTGCCCGGGGCCGGGTCGTGCTCTCGGTCGGTCCCTTGGCGTTCCTCGCCGCCGGCGGCGCAGGCGCCCTGACGGCGGGTCACTGGCTCCACATGCCGGCCGGGCTCGAGACCCCGGCGACGGTGGCGGTCGAGACCGCGTTGGCGGTGTCGATCGGTGCCGCGCTCGCGACCCTGTTCCTCACCGTGCGACGTCGACCGCATCAGGTCCTCGGCGGTGAGCGCCCGTGACCACGCTCGCCTGGTACACCGCGGTCGGTGCGGCCCTGCTCGCCCTGGGACTGGTGACGATGCTCGTGGCCGCGGACCGGTTCCGCCGTCTGGTGGCCCTCAACGTCGCGGCCGCCGGTTCACTGGTGATCCTGCTGGCCGTCGCGGGGCGGGATCCGGCCCCCGACCCGGTGCTCCACGCACTCGCACTGACGGGGATCGTCATCACCGTGGCGTTCACCGGTTTCGGGGTGGTGCTCGCCCGGCGGATCGACGAGGCCGAGTCCGCGGACGACGACCGCGCGGGCAGCGGGACCCGACTCGGCGGTGGGCCGTCATGACCCCCTCCCCCTCCTGGGCCGCCATGCTGCTGCCGACGGCGGTGTTACTCCCGCTGGCGTGGTCGGTCCTGTGCGTCCTCGTCCCCACCCGGGCGCGGGCGGCGTTCGGACTCGCCGGGGCGGTCGCCGCCGCGGCGGTGGGGGTCACGATCGCCGTCGCCGTCGCCTCCGGGGGACCGCTCGAGGCGGCCCTGGCCGGCCGGCTCCCGCCGCTGGGCATCTCGGTGCGTGCGGACGGGCCGGCCGCGCTGTTCCTGTTGCTGACCTCGGTGGTCGGGACACTGGTCTCGGTGTTCGCCGCGATCCACCCGCGGTCGACCGGCACGGAGGGTGCCCGCGACTGGTTCTGGCCCACCTGGCTGCTCCTCTGGTCGGGTCTGGCGGCGGTGTTCCTCTCCGGGGACCTGTTCAACCTGTACGTGGCCGTCGAGATCGTCGGACTCGCGGCGGTGGTGCTGGTGGCGCTCGGCGGACGCGACGCGTGGCGGGCGGCGTTCCGCTACCTCATCGTCACGGTGACCGGGTCGCTGCTGTTCCTGGTCGCGCTGACGCTGGTGTACGCCGCGGCCGGGACGTTGGACCTGCGTCTGGCGGGCGAGCGTCTGGCCGCCGGCGAGCCGGGACTACACGTGACGGTGATCCTCGCGCTCGCCGCGACCGGCATGGCCTTCAAGTCCGCGCTCTTCCCGTTGCACGGGTGGCTGCCCGATGCTCACGGCGGGGCACCGGGGGCGGTGAGCCCGCTGCTGTCCGCCCTCGTGGTGAAGTCGTCGTTCGTCGTGCTGTTCCGCGTGTGGACCGAGGTCACCGGCCCCGACCCCGTGGTGGGAACGATGCTCGGCGTCGCCGCGGCCGGCTCGGTCCTGTGGGCCGGCGTGGCCGCCGCGCGTACCCCGCGGTTCAAGCGCCTGGTCGGGTACTCGACCGTCTCGCAGATCGGCTACTTGTTCCTCTACTTCCCGCTGTCGGCCGCGGCAGACACGGCCGAGCAGCAGCGGGCAGCGTGGGTCGCCGTGGCGCTCCTGGCGTTCGCACACGGGTTGGCCAAGTCGTCGCTGTTCCTGTCCGCCGGCCTGGTGAAGGACCGCCTGGGTACCGACCGGATCGAGGCGATGACCGATCAGGGCGGCCGCATGCCGATCGTCACGATGGCCGTGGCGGTGGCCGGGGTGAGCCTGGCCGGGTTGCCGATCACCCTGGGCTTCGCCGGTAAATGGCAGCTCCTCCTCGCCGCCGTCGACACCGGGCGGTGGTGGGTGGCGGCGGTAGCGGTGGCGGGCACCCTCGTCGCGGCCACGTACCTGTTGCGGCCTGTCCAGACGTTACTGCCCGGGGAATCCAGCGAGGAGCGGCCGGGGCACACGGGTGGCGGCGTCCGATCCGCCCCTCGCGCCGCCACCCTCGTGCCCCTCACGGCGGCCCTGCTGGCCACCCTCGCGATCGTCGCCTCCGGACCATTGGCCGATCTGGCGGTCCTCGGCATGTGCCCGGGAGGAACGTCATGACCCCGCCGTCCTGGGTCGGCGAGTCCTCCCTGCTCGCCGTCGCACCGCTCGTGCTGTCGACCCTGGTGGCCGTCGTCGTCTTCCTCATCCCCGACCCCCGCACGCGGGCACGCACCACCGTCAACGTCACCGGCGCGGCGGTCAAACTCCTCATCGTCGTGACGCTCGTCCCGGCCGTCGTGGCGGGCGCCCGACCCGAATGGCGCAGTGCCCTGCTGCCCGGTATCGACCTGATCCTGCGGGTCGAACCGCTGTCCCTGTTGTTCGCCGGGCTGAGCTCGCTGCTGTGGTTGCTCACCACGATCTACGCGATCGGGTACCTCGAGGGACGGCCGCACCGCGCCCGCTTCTTCGGGTTCTTCTCGCTGTGTGTCACCGCCACCGTCGGCATCTCGTTCTCCGGGAACGTCGTGACGTTCCTGCTGTTCTTCGAGCTGCTCACCCTGGTGACCTACCCGCTGATCGTGCACAACGGCACGGCCGCGGCCTTCGGCTCCGGTCGGCTCTACCTGCGCTACGCGCTGAGCGGGGGGCTCTCGGTCCTCGTGGGCGTGGCGTGGCTGTCCGCGCTGGTCGGTGACGTGGAGTTCACACCGGGCGGTGTGGCAGCGGTGGCCGAACTCGCCGCGACGGACCCCTCCACGGCGACCGCGATCTTCGTGCTCATCGCGGGCGGTCTAGGGGTCAAGGCCGCCCTGTTCCCCCTCCATGGCTGGCTGCCGCGCGCGATGGTCGCACCCGCCCCGGTCAGCGCCCTGTTGCACGCCGTCGCGGTGGTCAAGGCCGGCGTGTTCGGCCTGGTCCGCCTGGTGGACGACGTCTACGGCGTCGGGGTCGCCGACGAACTCGGGGTGCTGCTGCCGCTACTGGCCCTGGCGTCGTTCACCGTGATCTACGGGTCGGTGCGCGCGCTGATGCAGGAAGACCTCAAGAAGCGCCTCGCATACTCCACGGTCAGTCAGGTCTCCTACGTCACGATCGGGATCGCGCTGGTCTCCGAGGTCGGCACCGCCGGCGGCCTCACGCACCTCGTGCACCAGGGGCTGATGAAGATCACCCTGTTTTTCTGCGCCGGCCTGTTCGCCGAGACCCTGGGCGTCAAGACCGTCTCGGGACTCGCGGGTCTGGGACGACGGATGCCGTGGACATGCGCGGCGTTCACCGTGGGCGCGTTCGGCATGATCGGCCTACCTCCGACCGCCGGGTTCGTCTCCAAGTGGCAGCTCGGACTGGGCGCCCTCGACTCCGACCACTCCTGGGTGCTGGGGATCTTCGTCGTCAGCGCCCTGCTCAACAGCGCCTACTTCCTGCCGCTGGTGTACTCGATGTGGTTCGTCGAGCGGCCCGACGGTGACGAACCGGACTCCGACCAGCCGGACGAGGCCATCCGGGACCGCGCTCGCCGGCGGGCCGAGGCCCTACCGGCCCTTCTCGTCCCGGCGGTGCTCACCGCGGCGGCCTCGCTGCTCGTAGGGATCATCGCCGCAGCCCCGTACTCGCCGATGGCGCTGGCCACCTTCATCGCCCGGGGGGTGTTCCCCTCGTGACCACCGCCCTGTGGATCCTCGCCCTCATCCTGCCGCTGACGATCGCCACCCTCATCGGCGTGACCGCCGCTCCCCCACGCCCGGCGGCCGACGCCTCGGTCCCCGCGCCAGAGTCCCCGGTGCAGCGACTATGGCTCGCGATCGCGCCGCTCACCGTGCTGCCGGCCATGGCCCTCACCGCGATCCCCGGCGCGTCGCTGACGGTGCCGTGGTTGCTCGTGGGTACCCACCTGCACGTGGACGGCCTGGCCCGCCCCCTCGTCCTGGTCTCGGCGCTGCTCTACGCCGCCGCACTCGCCGCGGTCGCCTGGGCGGGTTACCGGGGCGGGCGCGGCCTCGTCGCGTTCCTACTGGTCTGTCATGTGGGCACCACGGTGGTGTTCACCGCCGGGGACACCGCGACGTTCTACCTCGGCTACGGGCTCATGAGTTTCGCCGCGTACGGCCTGGTGGTGAACTCGCGGACCACGGAGGCGCTGCGGGCCGGGCGCGTGTACATCGTGCTGGCGGTGCTCAGCGAAGGCGCCGTCCTGGCCGCGCTCCTGCTCATCACCGCCATCGGCGGGCCGCTCGTCGAGGACGCGCCGCGGGCCGTCGCCGAGTCGGATCACACCGCGCTCATCGTGGCGTTGCTTCTCGTCGGGTTCGGGGTCAAGGCGGGCACGCTGCCGCTCCACGTATGGCTACCCCTCGCCCACCCGGCCGCTCCACCCGCTGCCAGCGCCGTCCTGTCCGGCGCCATGGTCAAGGCCGGGCTCATGGGATGGCTGCGCTTCCTGCCACTCGGCGAGGCGGACCTGCCCGGGTGGGGCCTGGCCCTGGTCGTGGTGGCGCTGGCCGGAGCGTTCCTCGCGGTGCCCGCGGGCGAACTGCAGAACGAACCCAAGGTGGTCCTGGCCTATTCGACGATCAGCCAGATGGGGTTCCTCGCCGCACTCGTGGGCGTGGCCCTGTCCTCCCCCGAACTCGCCGCCGCGGTGGCGCCGGCCGCGGTCGCCTATGCCGTCCACCACGCGTTGGCCAAGGGGGCGTTGTTCCTCGGGGTGCCCGTGTGGTCGCATCATGCCCACGGGGCCCGCCGGTGGGTGGTGGCCGTCGGCCTCGGCGGGGCGGCTCTTGCGGTCGCAGGGGCGCCGTTCAGCTCCGGTTCGGTGGGGAAGTACGCGGCCAAGAATGCCGTGGAGGGAGTCGAGCTGGGCGGCGTCGACCTGGTGGATCTGCTGCCGCTGGTCGCGACCGGCTCCACGCTGCTGCTGCTCCGCGCCGGTTGGCTCCTCGTCCGGCGCGAGCCGGACGTCCGG
>NZ_KV824105.1:0-3283 GCF_001815995.1 Dietzia sp. HMSC21D01
ACCGCCGAGCTGGCGGCCCGGCCACCGGCGCCGGCCCGGGTGCACGAGAAGTGGGCGGGGATCATGGACCGCGGCGCGGGCGGGATGCCGGTCTTCCCCTTGAACCTGGGCGACATCTCGGCGCCCCGCGAGCAGGTGGTCGAGGTGCGCGACGTGCTCGACCCGGACGGGGTGGCCGCGCTGGAGGCGGCGGCCGCGGCGGGCGGGGTGCGGATGATCGCGCTGGCCGTGGCCGAGATGACCGAGGTGCTGCGCCGCCGCGCCGGGGTGGGGCTGCGGGCGGTGCTGCCGGTGCACTCGCGCCACGACCCCGATCGGCCGCACCGCTGGGACGACTCGGTGGGCTGGTTCATCACCAACTCGGTCATCGAGTGCGACGACCCCGACCCGGCGGCCTGCGCGGCGGCGGTGCGGGAGGCCATCGAGCTGGGCTCGCACGCGCTCGCCCCGATCCTCGCCCCTTACGGCGGGATGCCGCACACGCCGGGCATGTTCGCGGTCTCGTGGCTCGACCACCGGCGCCTGCCGATCGACGTGGACCTGGACCTGCGCCCGCAGCACGTGTCGGCGGTGATCCGCACCGACGGGGTGATGGTGTGGTTCGTGGTCAACGGCTCGGGACTGCACGTGCGCTGCCGCTACCCGGACACGCCCGCCGCGCGGGCCTCGGTGGGCGGGTGGCTCGACGAGTTGTGCGCCGGGTTGGTGCGCCGCGCCCTCGGAGCCCTCAGCCCGGCGGGGGCCGGTGCCCCGGGGGCCCCTGGTGACCCGGGGATCGGTGACCCGGACGCGCTGTCGGGGGCGCCGCCGGGTCCGGGCCGAGGTCGGCCTGCATCCAGGTCACGTCCAGCCACCGCCCGTGCTTGAACCCGATCCGCTCCAGCCGCCCCGCCTCCCGGAACCCCAGCGCCCGGTGCATCCCGACGCTGGGTTCGTTGGGCAGGGTGATGATCGCGAGCATCCGCCGGAAGCCCAGCCCCTCGAGCCGGGTGAACAATTCGCGGTAGAGCGCCCGGCCCAGCCCGTTGCCGCGGGCGTCGGGGTCCACGTAGACGCTCACCTCGCAGGACCAGGCGTACGCGGCGCGCTCCTTGACCGGCCCGGCGTAGGCGTAACCGGCGATGCGCCCGTCGAGCTCGGCGACCAGCCAGTCGTAGCGGTCGAGCGCCCGCGAGATCCGCGCGGCGAACTCGTCGACGGTCGGCACCTCGTCCTCGAACGTCACGGTCGTCTCGCGCACGTACGGCGCGTAGACGTCCCGGCATCCGGCGGCGTCGCCGATCGTGGCCGGACGGATCACCGGCCCGTTCTCCGACCTGCTCGCACTTCCCGTTGACCTGCTCATACCTCCGGCCCTCCCGGGTTGCATCCCTCGGCCAGCATCCGCTCCGGCGAGACGACCGGCCGCCACGGCTCGACGTTCCACGTGGGCTTGTCTGGCTCGAGCAGACGCGCCCACGTCCAGTGGCAGTCGAACTGCTCCCACATGCCCGGGGTGTCCGCGTCGGGGGCGAGCCGCAGCACCTCCTGCCAGGCGGCCTCGGCGTCGCCCTCGGCCCACGCGCGGCGCCCCGAGTCGGTCGGTGCGACCTCGAGGGTGGCGCCGTAGTCGGAGTCCGCCCAGGTCGCGGCGGCGATGAACGGCGGTGCGGGCGGGGTCGGCGGCGACCGCCGGGCGGACGAGGTGGGTCCTGGGGCCGACGGCGAGGTGGCCGGCGACGACGTGCCCGGAGTCGGCGACGACGAGGAGTTTCCTGGCGAGGTCGGCGTCGCGTCGGTCGCGGTCGCCGGCCCGGCGGGATCGTCGGGGTCGGCCGCACACCCGCCGGTGAGAGCGATCGCCAGGAGCGCCGCGAAGGCGGTGGCTCGGAGGGGCGGTCGGTGGCGCATCGCACGCAGTCTGCCACGAGGGAGGGGTTGCGCCCGAGTGTGACGGCAGAGGATCCTGGGGACAGAGGGAGCCCGGCGACGGCGGAGAGCCCGCACGCCGCCCTCTGCAAGAGAAGGAGCGTGACAGATGCCCCCGTTCGACCTCTCCCAGCTCCAGGCCATGTGGGATGGAATCTTCCCCGCGATCTTCGGGCCCCTGGCAGCCGTGGTCGACACCATCGGTGCGTCGGTCCAGGGCCCCTGATCTCCTGACGGCACGGCCCTCGGCCCGGGGCGGTTCAGCCCAGGGCGACTCAGCCCAGGGCGAGGATCTTGCGCAGCGTCCTGATGTTGCGCATGGTCAGATGCCGCCCGTGTGACCTCCCGCTGGTCACCTTGGCGGCGGGCGAGCTCAGCGTGAGCCCTCTGGCCACCCGCCAGTAGACGCACACCGATCCGGCCGCGACCTCCTCGGTGCCCTCGGCGGCCATCGCAGCGCGCATCGCCCCGGCGACGGCCACGGTGACGTCTGGGTCGTCGCAGAAGATCAGGTAGTCGTGATGGTCGTCGAGGGTGGCGAACGGGTACGCCGCGACCGCGTCCTCGACGGCGCCGCGCGTGAGGACCTGGACCACCGCGTCGTAGCCGAAGCGGTCGGCGTAGGCCGCCTCCAGCGCCGCACGTAGCTCTGCCTCGGGGCGAGGGTCGGTGACGACCACGTTGCCGGTGGCCAGCACCGTCTTCACGTCCGCGCAGCCGGCGGCTTCGGTGCACTCCCGCAGGTCCGCCATGGCGATCCGCGCGGCCTTTCCCACGTTGATCCCCCGCAGGAGGGCGATCTTGCGATCGGTGGCGGCGTTCATGGATCGATCGTCCCACCGTATTCGCGCGTGAGGGTAACTTCTCGGCCATGGCAGTGTCAGTGCAGTCCGTGACGACCATCGAGGCCGGGATCCCCGAGATCATGGCCGTCCTGGCCGACGTGGAGTCCCTCGTCGACTGGTCGGAGGCGCACCGCGCCGTGGAGGTCCGCGAGGCCGACGACGAGGGCTGGCCCATCGTGGTGTGGGAGAAGATCTCCCAGTACGGCATGACCGAGGAGATGGTCGTCCGCTACGAGTGGTACGACGGCGAGGTGAGCTGGACCCTCGAATCCGGGACCAACCAGAAGATGCAGAACGCGCGGTACTCACTCACCGACAACGGCGACGGGACCACCCGGGTCGTGTTCGACCTCGAGGTGGAGCTCAAGGCCAAGCTGCCGGGCATGGTCGTCAAGAAGGCCCAGAAGCACATCGCCGACGTGGCCACGGCCGGCCTGCGCGAGGAGGTCCTGCGCCGCTACGGCTGACCCGCACCCGGGTGCAGCAGGCCGAGAGCCGCGCGCACCCCGGCCGCGGGCAGCTGGCCCGGC
>NZ_KV824106.1:0-7653 GCF_001815995.1 Dietzia sp. HMSC21D01
CGCCGCCCGGCAACCCCTCCGGGCGGTGATGGGACTGACCGACGTCCCGGCCCGCGCGGCGGTGCGCGGCGACGACGGCCGTTTCCGACACCTCGCCACCCGCGACCCCGCCGAGGCGCTCGCGATGCTCGGCGACGTGTGCCACGTCCTCGTCGAGGGCGGACCTCGACTGGCCGGGGCGTTCCTGGCCGCCGGGCTCGTCGACGAGGTCGAGGCCTACATAGCCCCGCTCGTACTCGGCGGCGGGCGCCCGGCCGTCTCCGACGCCGGCGTCACCACCCTCGCCGCGGCGCACGGCTTCACCCTGCGTGAGACAACCGTGCTCGGCACGGACATCCACCTGCGCATGACAGCCAGGCCGACGGAAGGAACCCGCTGATGTTCACCGGAATCGTGGAGGAGCTCGGCACCCTCGAGTCCATCGACCGTCGGGGCGACTCGGCGCGCCTGCGGATCCGCGGCCCGTTGGTGACCTCCGACGCCGGCCACGGCGACTCGATCGCCGTCAACGGCGTCTGCCTCACCGTCACCGGGTGGGAGACCGGCGGCCACTTCGACGTGGACGTCATGGCCGAGACCCTCGACCGCACCGCGCTGGCCGCCCTCGCGCCGGGGGACCCCGTCAACCTCGAGCGCGCCATGCGCGCCGACGCCCGCTTCGGCGGACACATCGTCCAGGGCCACGTCGACGGCACCGGCCGGCTCCTGGACCGCGTCGAACACGAGCACTGGCACGTCCTGCGCATCTCCCTGCCCGCCGACCTCGCCCAGTACGTGGTGGAGAAGGGGTCCATCACCGTCTCCGGCACCTCGCTCACCGTCTCGGCGGTCAGCGCGTCGGGTGAGGCGGACGCCTGGTTCGAGGTCTCCCTCATCCCCACCACGCTCGACGCCACGATCCTCGGCGGCCTCGGAGTCGGCGCCCCCGTCAATCTCGAGGTGGACGTGCTGGCCAAGTATGTCGAGCGACTGCTGAACGGACGCGGTGGCGGGTCCCGCTGACCGGATGCGCCATACTTGAGCCCGGACCCGCGGCCGACGCCCGGGCTCGTCAGACACTAGGAGACCCCGCAGCAGTGACCACCTTCGACGGCATCGAGCGAGCCATCGCCGACATCGCGGCGGGACGGGCCGTGGTGGTGGTGGACAGCGAGGACCGCGAGAACGAGGGCGATCTGATCTTCGCCGCCGAACTCGCCACCCCTGAACTCATGGGCTTCCTCGTCCGGTACTCCTCCGGGTACGTGTGCGTCGCGCTCGAGCCCGAGGACTGCCTCCGCCTGGACCTACCGCCGATGCGGGCCATCAACGAGGACCGCCACGACACCGCCTACACCGTGACAGTGGACGCCCGCACCGGGGTGTCCACCGGTATCTCCGCCGCCGACCGCGCCCGCACCGCGCGCCTACTCGCCGCCGATGACACGGTGCCCGGCGATTTCACCCGCCCCGGCCACATGGTGCCCCTGCGCGCCCGGCCCGGTGGCGTGCTCACCCGGCCGGGTCACACCGAGGCCGCGGTCGACCTGGCCCGGCTGGCCGGACTGCGCCCCGCCGGCGTGATCTGCGAGATCGTCTCCGAGGACGATCCCACGACCATGGCCCGCACCCCCGAGCTTCGCCGCTTCGCCGATGAGCACGGCCTGGCGATGGTGACCATCGAGGCCCTGCAAGCCTGGCGGCGTGCACACGAGGTGCAGGTGGTCCACGAGGCCGCGGCCCGCGTGCCCACCCCCGCCGGCACCCTCACCGCCCACGGCTACCGCGACACCCTCCAGGGCGTCGAGCACGTGGCCATGGTCGCCGGCGACATCTCCGGCGACGAGCCGGTCTCGGTCCGCATCCACTCCGAGTGCCTCACCGGTGACGTCTTCCACTCCCTGCGCTGTGACTGCGGCCCGCAACTCGACGCCGCGGTCGCCGCCGTGTGCGAGGAGGGACGCGGGATCGTCCTCTACATGCGGGGCCACGAGGGCCGGGGAATCGGCCTGGTCCAGAAGCTCCGCGCCTACCAGCTCCAGGACTCGGGCCGCGATACCGTCGACGCCAACCTCGACCTGGGACTGCCCGCCGACGCCCGTGACTTCAGCCTCGCCGCCCAGATGCTGCGCGATCTCGGGGTGACGCGTGTGCGGCTCATGACCAACAATCCCGCCAAGGCCGACGCCCTGCGCGCCGGGGGGGTAGAGGTGGTGGCCAGGGTGCCCATGCCCACCGCGGTGACGCCCGAGAACCTGAGGTACCTGCGCACGAAGCGTGATCGGATGGGCCACCTGCTCGAAGGGCTCGACGAGGGCCCGGCCGGCGCCGACGTGGGCGGAGAGGATCAGCGATGAGTGGCAGTGGAAGACCTGAACTGGTCGTCCCAGACGCCCGCGGGCTGCGGCTGGGCGTGGTGGCCTCGACGTGGCACCAGGAGATCTGCACCCAGCTCGTGGACCGGGCGCTGGCCGTCGCCGAGGCCTCCGGAGCGGCCGTCACCCTCGCCCGCGTCACCGGAGCCGTGGAACTGCCCGTCGTGGCGCAGGAGCTCGCGCGCACCCACGACGCCGTGGTCGCGCTCGGCGTCGTCATCCGGGGCGCCACACCCCACTTCGACTACGTCTGCCGCTCGGTGACCGACGGCCTCACCCGGATCGCCCTCGACGAGGCCACCCCCGTCGCCCACGGCGTCCTCACCACCGAGGACGAGGACCAGGCCCGCGACCGCGACGGCCACGAGGGCGCAGCGGAGGACAAGGGCGGGGAGGCGGTGGCCGCCGCCCTCGGCGCCGCCATCGCCCTACGCGAACTGAGGACGATCCGATGAGCGACGACACCTGGGAGTTCGAGCACACCCCGCGCCGCATGCGCACCACCGTGATCGCGCTGGCGGTGCTCATCGTCATCACCCACGTCGTGTGGGCCGTCATCCTCGTCCGAGGGGATACCGGCGTCACCATCGGCGTCGCCGACCAGCTGGCCTACGTCGCCATCGGCCTCATCTTCGCCGGCGTCCTGCTCACCCTCCTGCGCATCCGCGTCCGCGCCGGCGAGCAGGGCGTCGAGCTGCGCGGCCCCCTGCGGACCCGGGGGTGGGGCTGGGAGGACATCGTGGGCGTGACCTTCCCCCGCTCGAGCTACTGGCCCCGGCTGGAACTGCCGGCGTACGAGCACGCGGGCATCTGGGCGATCCAGTCCTTCGACGGCCGGGACGGCGTCGAGGCCATGTCCCGGCTGCGTGAGGTCATCCGCGCCCACAAGCCCTCGGCCGCCGACCCCGAGACCGTCGCCGACCGCTGACGCGCCGTGGCCGACCCGCGTTCCTACCGCCCGGCCCCCGGCTCGATACCCACCGAGCCGGGGGTGTACCGCTTCCGTGACGAGCATGGGCGCGTCATCTACGTGGGCAAGGCCAAGAACCTCCGCAGTCGGCTGAGCTCGTACTTCGCCGATCTGTCACTGCTGCACCCGCGCACCCGGCAGATGGTCACCTCCGCCGCCGGCGTCCAGTGGACGGTCGTCTCGACAGAGGTCGAGGCGCTTCAGCTCGAGTACACGTGGATCAAGAAGTACGACCCGCGGTTCAACGTCCGCTACCGCGACGACAAGACCTACCCGATGCTCGCCGTCACCGTCGGCGAGGAGGTGCCGCGCGCGTTCGTCTACCGCGGCCCCCGACGCCCCGGCACCCGCTACTTCGGCCCCTACTCCCACGCGTGGGCCATCCGCGACACCCTCGACACCCTGCAGCGGGTGTTCCCCGTGCGCTCGTGCTCGGCCGGCGTCTACAAGCGTCAGGCCCAGCTAGGGCGGCCCTGCCTGCTCGGCTACATCGACAAGTGCGCGGCCCCGTGCATCGGCCGGGTCACCCCGGACGAGCACCGGCTGATCGTCAACGAACTCATCGACTTCCTCGCCGGACGGACCGACGCGATCATGCGGCGCATCGAGAAGCGGATGCTCGAGGCCTCCGCCGACCTGGATTTCGAGCGCGCCGCGCGACTGCGAGACGACCTCGGCGCGATGCGCCGGGCCATGGAGAAGCAGGCGGTCGTCCTGGGCGACGGGACCGACGCCGACGTGGTGGGCGTCGAGGTCGACGAGCTGCAGGTCTCGGTCCAGGTCTTCCACGTCCGCGGC
Source organism: Dietzia sp. HMSC21D01 (assembly GCF_001815995.1). Taxonomy (NCBI): domain Bacteria; kingdom Bacillati; phylum Actinomycetota; class Actinomycetes; order Mycobacteriales; family Dietziaceae; genus Dietzia; species Dietzia sp. HMSC21D01. Next base: position 4,123 of record NZ_KV824106.1, read on the forward strand.
GGACGTATCCGTGGCCAGCGCGGTTGGGTGGTCGAGCACTCGCACGGGATCGGCGAGGACGGCGAGTTCGACGCGGCCCGGGCGGTCCCCGGCGTGGTCTCGGATTACCTCGCGCAGTTCTACGGTGGGGAGGCCGACCTGGCCGAGGCGGCCGAGTCCGGCGACATCGCCTCCGCCGTGCCCCGCGAGGTGCTCGTGCCGGCCCTGCCCGAGGACTCGGAGGAGCTCGCCGACTGGCTCTCGGGCCTGCGCGGCTCCCGGGTCTCCCTCCGGGTGCCGCAGCGCGGGGACAAGCGGGCCCTGGCCGAGACGGTCCACCGCAACGCCGTCGAGGCCCTGACCCAGCACAAGCTGCGCCGCAGCGGGGACCTCACCGCGCGCTCCGCCGCCCTGCAGGAGATCCAGGAGACCCTCGAGCTGGACTCCGCACCGCTGCGCATCGAGTGCGTGGACATCTCGCACACCCAGGGCACCGACGTCATGGCGTCCCTCGTGGTGTTCGAGGACGGCATCCCCCGTAAGAGCGACTACCGCCTGTACCGCATCCGCGATGCCGCGGGGGACGGTCACTCGGACGACGTGGCCAGCATCGCCGAGGTCACCCGCCGACGCTTCCGTCGTCATCACGAGGACCCGGCGCTCACCCCGGACGAGACGGACGGACCGGTCGACGACGAGGCGGGCGACCCGGAGGCGGCCCCGCCCGCCCGCCGGTTCGCCTACCCGCCGCAGCTGTTCGTCGTCGACGGCGGGCGCCCGCAGGTGGAGGCGGCCGCCGAGGTGCTGTCCGAGCTCGGCGTGACCGACGTCCCGGTCATCGGCATCGCCAAGCGACTCGAGGAGATCTGGCTGCCGGGCGAGGAGTACCCGGTGATCTTCCCGCGTCACGGCGAGGGACTGTTCCTCCTCCAGCGCCTGCGCGACGAGGCCCACCGGTTCGCCATCCGCGCGCACCGGGGCGCGCGCTCCAAGCGGATGACCGCCTCCGTGCTCGACGACGTCCCAGGGCTCGGCCCCGCCCGCCGCGCGGCGCTGGTCGAGAAGTTCCCCACCGTCTCCGCGCTGCGCGCCGCCACCGTGGAGGACCTGTGCACGGTCCCCGGCATCGGGCCCGGCGTCGCGGCGTCGATCCTCGCGACGCTCGGGAGCGGTGGGTCGGCCGATGCCGACTCCGGGCCCGGGGACGCGGACGGCACCGACGTGGAAGACTCGGCAGGGCGGCCGGGGCCGGCCGCGACGAACGACGCGAGGTGACACGATGGACGACGGCGACGACGACCGGGGGCGTGAGCTCCTCCTGATCAGCGGCATGTCGGGAGCCGGCAAGGGGACCGCCTCGAAGGTCCTCGAGGAGTTCGGGTGGTATGTCGTGGACAACCTCCCGCTGCCCTTCGTGGGGGAGTTCCTCGGCCGCTTCGACGACTCCGCCGACGAACCCCGCCGTCTCGCGATCGTCGTCGACACGCGCAGCCTCGGCTTCGACGAGCACCTGGGTGAGCTGCTCGAGCTGTTCGCCGGCCGACAGCGGTCCCGCATCCTGTTCCTGGACGCCTCCGACGAGGCGCTGGTGAACCGGTTCAACAACGTGCGCCGCTCGCACCCCCTGCAGTCCGGCGGCGGGCTCATCGACGGCATCACCCGGGAACGCAGGACCCTCGAGGGCCTGCGCGGACGCGCCGACGTCGTGGTGGACACGACCGCGCTCAGCGTTCACGACCTGCGCCACCGACTGGAGACCCCGTTCGGCGACCTCGGGTTCGACTTCCATCTCACCGTCGAGTCGTTCGGCTTCAAGTACGGGGTCCCGGTGGACGTCGACATGCTCCTCGACATGCGCTTCCTGCCCAACCCGCACTGGATCCCCGAACTCCAGCCCCACACCGGGCGCGACAAGCCCGTGCAGGACTACGTCCTGGCGGACGAGTCGATCGAGGAGTACCTGCGCGCCGCCGTGACGATGATCCGGCTCGCGATGACCGGCTACCGACGCGAGGGCAAGCGGTACATGACCATCGCCGTGGGGTGCACCGGCGGCAAGCACCGCAGCGTGGCCATCTCCGAGTCCCTCGCGGGCCGGTTGACCGGCCTGGACGCGGTCGACGTGCACGTCCGCCACCGCGACCTCGGGCGGGAGTGACCCGGCGATGACGGAACCCACGAAGCGGATCCCCTCCCTCGTCGCACTCGGCGGCGGCCACGGGCTCTCGGCGACCCTGAGGGCCGGTCGGCTCGTCGCCGACCACGTCACCGCGGTGGTCACCGTCGCCGACGACGGGGGCTCCTCGGGACGCCTGCGCCGCGAGCTCGGCATCCTCCCGCCCGGCGACCTGCGCATGGCACTGTGCGCCCTCGCCGGTGAGGACGACGAACACGCCCGCCTCACGAGGCTCTTCCAGCACCGCTACGGCGGTACCGGGGCCCTGGCGGGGCACGCCGTCGGCAACCTCGTCTTCGCCGGACTGTGGGAACTGCTCGGGGACCCGATCGAGGCCCTCGACGCGGTCGGCTCGATCCTCGGCGTCACGGGGCGTGTCCTGCCCATGTCCCCGGTGGCCCTCGACATCGCGGCCGAGGTCGTCGGTCTCGAGGCCGACCCCAGGGTCGTGCGCACCATCATCGGGCAGGTGGCCGTGGCGACCACGCCGGGCAGCGTCCGACGCGTGCGCCTCATCCCCGACGCCCCGCCCGCCGCGGACGGGGTGGTCGAGGCGATCGAGCGGGCCGACCTCGTCGTGCTGGGCCCCGGCTCGTGGTTCACCAGCGTCATCCCCAACGTCCTCGTACCGGAGATCGCGGCCGCCCTCACGCGGACCGCCGCCACCAAGGCCCTCGTGCTCAACCTCGCCCCGCAGCCGGGGGAGACGGCGGGCTTCTCCGCGGAGCAGCATCTGCACGTTCTGCGCCAGCACGCGCCTCGGGTCGATGTCGACGTCCTGCTCGTGGACCCGCGGATGCCGCTCAGCGCCACCGAACGTGAGCACCTCGAGCGCGCGGCGGCAGGACTGGGCGCCCGCGTGGTGACCGCGGAGATAGCCGAGACCGGCTCGGATGGGACCATGAGGGCTGTCCACGACCCCGCCTCGCTGGCGACGGCACTCGCCGCCTCGCTGCCGGGGGGCGCGGGGTGACGACCGGAGAACGAAGGAGCAGGGCGTGTCGCTGACCGCACAGGTCAAGTCCGAACTGGTGAGGGTCCCCGTCGGGAACACCGAGACCAGGAGGGCCGAGGTCGCCGGCCTGTTGAGGTTCGCCGGAACGCTCCAGGTCCTCTCCGGCCGACTCGTCATCGAGGCCGAGGTCGACTCCGGCGAGATCGCCGACCGGCTCGCCGCCGAGCTCGACGCCCTCTTCTCCGTCACCTGCGAGATCCACCCGATCGGGGGCTCGGGCGGGCGGCCCGCCCGCAAGTTCGTCCTCCGCGTCATCGACCGGGGCGCCGACCTCGCCCGCCAACTGGGGCTCATCGACAACGCGGGGCGGGCCGTCCGCGGGCTCCCCGCGGCCGTCGTCGGCGGGTCCGTCGCCGCGGCC
>NZ_KV824107.1:0-1223 GCF_001815995.1 Dietzia sp. HMSC21D01
CGCCCGAGGTGGAGCTCACCGACGCCGATCTGGACTTCGCCGAGCGGCGTCGTGGGCGCGGGGCCTACGACCCGATGGCGGACCGGCAGGCCGCCGAGCAGCGCGCGCACGCCCGGCAGCGTACGGCCCTCATCCTCGTGGGCCTCTCGGTGGTCGCCGTGGTCCTGGCCCTTCTCACCGTCCCCGCCGTGTGGTGGTTCGCCGGCGGCTCCGTCCTGCTGCTCGCTGCCTACCTCATGTACCTGCGCCGTCAGGTGAAGCTGGAGGAGAGCCTGCGCCGCCGCCGCATCGAGCGCATGCGTCGCGCCCGGCTGGGCGTGGAGTCCCGCGAGGACGATGAACTGTCGATCGTGCCGCCGCGGCTGCGCCGGCCCGGTGCGGTGGTGCTGGAGATCGACGACGAGGACCCTGCGTTCGACGTGCTCGACACCCACCGCGAGGACCTGGACACCGACCCCGGTCACCACGATCAGCGGCGTCGTCACCGCGAGCCGCTGCGGCGCGCGGTGGGCTGATCGGACCCCCGATTTGGTCGGCTGCCCGACCATGCTGGTAAGGTATTCCACGCTGCTCGAGAGGGCGGCACAGCCTCTTGGAAGAGTTCGGAAGAGGGGCATCGCGGCCCGCGAGGGCGGCGAGGGGCTATAGCGCAGTTGGTAGCGCGTCTCGTTCGCATCGAGAAGGTCAGGGGTTCGATTCCCCTTAGCTCCACCCAAGGACTTCGAGTTCAGAGGCCGTTTCCGCGCAAGCGGGGACGGCCTTTCCGCTATCCGGGGAGGTGCGGTAGTGGCACGTCGAGATGGCAGTGCGGTCGGCCGGGCGGCTCCGGTCCGCGCGCGGTTCTCGGCCGACCCCGCCGACGTCCTCGCACTCGCCGCCGACCCCGCACGGTGGCGCGAATGGGCGGGCCCGATCCCGATCTGGTGGGTGCACCGGCACCTGGGCCGCGTCACGGTCCGCGCGCGTCCCGACGGCGGCGGAGAACTCGAGTGGAGCCTGCCGGCGCGGCCCACCGCTGGGCTCCCGCGGCCGGTTCTACGGGCCATCCTCTCACTGCTCGCGCGGCGGCTCGTCACCGAGGCCGACCGGCGGATCGCCGTCACCCGTCGGCCCAGCCTGCCGGCACGGTTCCAGCGCGCCGGCCTGCAACTGGTCGTCCGGCCCGTCCTGACCATCGCGCCCTTCGACGAGAAGTGGATCCGGGCGCTGCGGGCGGTCGCGAC
>NZ_KV824108.1:0-10856 GCF_001815995.1 Dietzia sp. HMSC21D01
GCCGGGAGGGGGCTGGGCCGGGAGGGGCTGGCCGGGAGGGGCTGGCCGGGAGGCGGCTCGGCCAGGAAACGGGCTGGGCCGGGAGGGCCCCAGCCGAGCCGGTCAGACGGCGGCCCGGAACCTCCGCAGGCGCAGGCTGTTCGCCACCACGAACACCGAGGAGAACGCCATCGCCGCGCCCGCGATCATCGGGTTGAGCAGTCCGGCAGCGGCCAGCGGCAGCGCCGCGACGTTGTAGGCGAACGCCCAGAACAGGTTGCCCCGGATGGTGCCCAGCGTGCGCCGCGACAGGCGGATCGCGTCGGCCGCCGAGCGCAGGTCGCCGCGGACCAGCGTGATGTCGGAGGCCTCGATCGCCGCGTCCGTGCCGGTGCCGATCGCCAGACCCAGGTCGGCGGTGGCGAGGGCGGCCGCGTCGTTGACGCCGTCGCCCACCATCGCCACGGCCCGGCCCTCGGACTGCAGGCGGCGGACCACCTCGACCTTCTCCGCGGGCATGACCTCGGCGATGACCGTCTCCGGGCCGGGATCGATCCCGACCTCGGCGGCCACCGAGGCGGCCACGGCGGCGTTGTCGCCGGTGAGCAGGATCGGCGTGAGACCGAGGTCCCGGAAGCGGCGGATGGCCTCGGCGGAGGTGTCCTTGATCTGATCGGCCACCACGAGGACCCCGCGGGCCCTCCCGCCCCAGCCCGCTGCGACCGCCGTGCGGCCGGCCTGCGCGGCCTCGGTGAAGGCCGCCTCGAGCTCGTGCGGCAGCGGCATGCCCCGCTCGGCCAGTAGCGCGGGCCGACCGACGACGACCACCTCGTCGTCGTCACCCACCCGGCCCGATACGCCCAGGCCCTCGTGGTTCCGGAAGCCCTCGACGGCCGGCAGCGCGCCGACCTCCTCGCGCGCGCCGGCGGCGATCGCGCGGGCGATGGGATGCTCGGACGCGTCCTCCACGGCACCTGCGCGGCGCAGCACCTCGGCGCGCACCTCACCATCCGCGACGGCTGTAGAGACCAGCGCGTGCTGACCGGTGGTGACGGTGCCGGTCTTGTCCAGGACGATGGTGTCGACGCGGCGGGTGGACTCGAGCACCTCGGGGCCCTTGATGAGGATGCCCAGCTGCGCGCCGCGGCCGGTGCCCACCATGAGCGCCATCGGCGTGGCCAGGCCGAGCGCGCACGGGCAGGCGATGATGAGCACCGCCACGGCCGCGGTGAACGCCATCGACGCGCCGCCCCCGGTGAGCATCCAGTACGCGAACGTGCCCGCGGCCAGCACCAACACGATGGGCACGAACACGCCCGAGATGCGGTCGGCCAGGCGCTGCGCGGCGGCCTTGCCCGACTGGGCGTCCTCGACCATCCGCGCCATCTGCGCGAGCTGGGTGTCGGCGCCCACGCGGGTCGCGCGCACGATGAGGCGACCGCTGGCGTTGACGGTGCCGCCCACCACCGCGTCGCCCGGACCGACCTCGGCGGGCACGGACTCGCCGGTCACCATGGAGGTGTCGACCGCGGAGGCGCCGTCGACGATCTCACCATCGGTGGCGATCTTCTCGCCGGGCCGCACGACGAACTCCTCGCCGACCTGCAACGCGTCCACCGGGATGCGCGTCTCGACCCCGCCGCGCAGCACGGCGACGTCCTTGGCGCCCAGCTCGAGCAGCGACCGGAGCGCCGCGCCGGCCGAGCGCTTGGAGCGGGCCTCGAAGTAGCGGCCGAGCAGGATGAACGTGGTGACGCCCGCGGCGGCCTCGAGGTAGATGTCGCCCGCGCCGTCGCTGGGCGAGAGGCTGAACTCGAATCCGTGCGTCATACCGGGCATGCCGGCGTGGCCGAAGAACAGGGCGTACAGCGACCACAGGAACGCCGCCGACGTGCCGAGCGAGACGAGCGTGTCCATGGTGAACGCGCCGTGGCGCAGGTTGATCGCGGCCGCGCGGTGGAACGGCCACGCGCCCCACACCACGACGGGCGCGGCGAGGGTGAGCGAGAGCCACTGCCAGTTGGTGAACTGCAGCGCCGGGACCATGGCCATCGCGATGACGGGGATCGACAATATCGCCGAGATGATGACGCGGCGGCGCAGCTCGTCCACGCGGTCGGGGCCGGCGGCGTCGTCGGTCTCGTTGTTCGCGCTGCCGGCGGTGCGGACGGCGCCGGCGGCGCTGTCCGTGGCAGGCGCGTCGCCGGTGGTGGTGCCGCCCATGGCGGATCGGCCGGACCGGGGCTCGGTGCTCCGAGGACGCGGCAACCGCGCGTGGTACCCCGCCTGCTCGACGGTGTCCAGCAGGAGCTGCGGCTCGATCCCGTCGGCGATCTCCACGCGCGCCTTCTCGGTGGCGTAGTTGACCTCGGCGGTGACGTCGTCGAGTTTGTTGAGCTTGCGCTCGATCCGGTTCGCGCACGACGCGCAGGTCATGCCCTCGATCTGCAGCTCTACGAACGTCGTGGCGGGCGCCGCGCCGGTGGCGCGCGGGGAGTCGGTGGCGGAGGTCCGGGTGGAGTCGCTCGCGGTCATCGCGGTCAGGCCTCCGTGAGTGTGTATCCGGCCTCGTCCACGGCGGCGCGGACCGCCGCGGGATCGACCGGGTCGGAGGAGACGACGACGAGGCGACCGGACTCCAGATCGACCTCGACCTCCGTGACGCCGGAGATCTCGGAGACCTCCTCCTTCACGGACGCGACGCAATGACCGCAGGTCATGCCGGAGACGGTGTAGGTGGCGGTGGCGGACATGGTGTTCCTTCTTTCAGTCGTATGGGCGGGGCGCGGTCTCAGGACCGGACCAGGCGGGCGATGGCGGCGTTCGCCTCGGCGAGCTTGGCCTCGGCCTCGGGGCCGCCGTGCTCGATGGCGCCGGCGACGCAGTGGCCGAGGTGCTCCTCAAGCAGGCCCAACGAGACGGACTGCAGGGCGCGGGTCATGGCGGAGATCTGCGTGAGGATGTCGATGCAGTACTTGTCCTCCTCGACCATCCGCTGCAACCCCCGGGCCTGACCCTCGATGCGGCGAAGCCGCTTGAGGAGGTCGTCCTTGTGGGGGGTGTATCCGTGCTCGGCCATGGCACATACGGTACCCCCCTAGGGTATGCGCTGCAAGGGCGGCGGCCGACCGGTGTCTTTCTCCCGCAGCCCTTCCTATGGTCATCAGCAACCGCGGTTCCGTTGTCGACCCGTCGAGAAAGGAATGGCCGTCATGACGACCACCCGGTCGGATCACGCCCCCTGAACCCGGAGGCACGGGTATCGACACATCGAGCGACCGAGCGACCACCGAGGAGACGACATGCCCAAGACCGGTAAGGACGGCCACGCCAAGGAGAGCGAACTGCCCTCGACGCTGCAGCGCAGCGACCAGAAGGCCAAGGACACGTTCGCCAAGGCCTACGACTCCGCCGAGGAGGAGTACACCAGCGAGTCGCGCGTGGCTCGCACCGCCTGGGGCGCGGTGAAGCACACGCACGAGAAGGTCGGCGACCACTGGGAGCCCAAGGATTCCTCGGGTCCGTCGGATTCGAAGTCGGAGAGCGGGGGCCCGAATCCGTCCGGGAAGTCCGAGGGCGACGTCGACGCCAACGCGACCAAGGAACATCTCTACGAGCAGGCCCAGAAGCTCGACATCCCCGGCCGCTCGGACATGACGAAGGACGAGCTCGTCGACGCGCTCCGCAAGGCCAACGACAAGGAGACCAAGAAGAGCCGCGACAAGTGAGAGATCCCGCGATTCCCCGCGATGTTCGGCGGGGTCATGCTCGCGATCGCGGCCACCGCCGTCGACGATCTCGTGGGCGATGAGGCGGAGGTCCCGCTCGCCCTGGCGATGAGCAGCAACGCCGCCACCTGGCTGGTCGCGACCGTGGCGGGGGCGATGATCACCACGGTCGGAGTGGTCTTCTCCCTCACCGTCGTCAGCCTCCAGCTGGCCAGTAGCCAGTTCTCGCCCCGCGTGATGCGCTCGTTCATCCGCGACCGCCTCAGCCAGGGCGTCAGGTGGGCAACCTCGCGCGGGCGATCTCGGTAGAGGGACGCTCCGTCGTCGAGGCGGTCGCTCGCACGCCCGCCGACCTGCACGAAGTGGACCCCCGCGAGCATCCCGTACCCGAGGACGCCTCCGCGGTCCCGGCTCGACGCAGCGGCTGGGTCAGCCAGGTGGACATCGGCCAGATGCTCAGATCCGTGGACCCGGGCACCACGATCCGCATGGAAACCAGGGTCGGTGCCTACATCCACGAGGACGAGCCCCTGTTCACCGTGCATCCGGCCCAGGCCCGGCGCACGGAGCACGCCCTGGCGGAGGCGATCGACGTCGCCGCCGCGCGGACGATGCTCCAGGACGTCGACTTCGCCATCCGGCAGCTCGTCGACATCGGCCTTCGAGCACTGAGTCCTGCGATCAACGACCCGACCACGGCCGTGGAGATCCTGCTCCGGTTGGGCACTCTCATGCGCAAGGTCCTCACCTCCCCGCCGGCACCGCTGGCGATCCGGGACGAGCAGGGGCGGGCACTCCTCCAACCGTGGAATCTGCACCCCGACGAGTTCGTCGAGCACGCCTTCGACCAGATACGCCAGAGCTGCCTCGACCAGCCCGAAGTCGTGGCGACGTTGCTGCGGGTCCTTCGCATGCTCATCGCCCACGTTCACGAGGAGGGGTGCTCGGATCGCGCCGGGGCCCTCGAGAAGCAGATGCATATCACCCTCGAGATGGTGGCGCGGCAGCCGGGGATCCACCCGAAGGATCTGGAGCGGCTGCAGGCGCTGTCCTCCGACGAGACCGACCCCGCAGATCACAGCCGGTAGCCGCCGAGGCGAGTCCGCGCCGGTGGTTACGTGGTGATCCACACCAGCCGTTGGTGGGAGCGCCACCGGGCGCGGCGCGAACGCCGGGCCCCGTCCGCCGTTCCACGCTGCCCCGGGGTCTTCACCGACCCGCCCTCCCACGACACCTCACCGCGGCGGGCGAATTCCGACTAGGCTCCGCTTATTCGTGATCTACGCCATATGAGTCCGGGGGGACCGTGACACCTCGACGCACAGCGCTGCGCGCCGCCGCATTCGCCGCCGCCATCACCACCACCGTCGCCGGAGGGGCCCTCGTCGCCCCTGCCGCGTCAGCGCAGGGGTCGTCCAACGCCCCGGCGCCCGCGTTCTATCAGCCGCCGGCCGACCTCCCCAACGGCAGCGGCGGCCTGATCAAGACGGAGGCGTTCCCGCTCGCCGGCGCCCTCCCGGACATTCCCGGCGCGGAGGCACTCACCGACGGCGCCGGCCCTATGTCGACGGACGCGCAGCGAATCATGTACACCTCCGTCGGCTCCCGGGGCCAGCACATCGCCGTGACCGGCACCTACCTGCAGCCACGGGCCCCCTGGGCCGGCGCCGGTTCGCGACCGCTCGCCGTGATCGCGCCGGGCACGCAGGGGCAGGCGGACCACTGCGCGCCGTCGAAGACCTTCCAGAACGTGGCCAGCGTCCAGACGGATCCGCCCGGCGTCGGGTTCGGCTACGAGATCATCCAGGCCTACGCCCTGCTGGCCCGCGGGTACGCGGTGGCCGTGACCGACTTCGAGGGACTGGGCACGCCCGGCCTCCACTCGTATGTTCACCGCGAGGCCCAGGCCCGCGCCGTGCTCGACCTCGCCCGCGTCGCTCCGTCCGTCCCCGGTTCGGACACCGGCCCGAACCCGCGCACGGTGTTCTCCGGGTACTCGCAGGGTGGCGGGGCGGTGGCGGCCGCGGCCGAGCTACATCCGGAGTACGCGCCAGAGGTCGACCTGGTCGGGACCGCCGCAGGCTCGCCACCGGCCGATCTGCTGGCCACGCTCGACCAGGCCGACGGGTCCGCCATCGCCGGCGTGATCGGCTACGCCCTCAACAGCCTCTCCGACGCCTACCCCGAACTGAAGGAGCGGATGGACGTCCACCTCACCGACGGTGGCCAGGCGATGCTGACCTCGACCGCCGACCAGTGCATCGGCGAGACCGCGGTCCAGTTCTTCCAGCACCGCACCGCCAACTACACCAAGACCGGCCGACCCGCCGTGGAGATCGTCCGCGAGGACCCGGTGGCCATGAAGTACCTGGAGATGCAGCGGGTGGGGCGGCTGAAACCCACCACCCCGGTACGGATCGTCTCCCCCGTGAACGACGACGTCGTCCCCGGCCACCAGTCGCAGCAGCTCGGTCGCGACTGGTGCGCCCAGGGCGCCACGGTCGACATGGTCATCGACCCGATGCCCGCGATGGCGCCCGGCCTCGTGATCGGCCATGCCGCGCCCATGATCACCGGGCTGGACGGGAATCTGCGCTACCTCGACGACCGCATCAACGGGCTGCCGGCGCCCAGCAACTGCGGAACCTACTGACCTCGACCTCGGTTCCGCCGAACCCCGCCACGCCCCGCACAACTCGCAGTCCTACGCCGTCTCCGTTCTGGCCACTGCCCGCCATGAGCGTTTCCGACGCCGGGGTGCACCCGCAACCCCGCAAGCAGCTTGCGCAATCTAGTTGTAGAGTTGGCGCATGCCGGACCCCACCGCGTCTCGGGCCCCGGGCGGTCCCACCGAACCCGTCACCGCCGCACCCGACACCGCCACTCCCGACGCCGTCACGCTCGCCGCCGACCTCCGCGAGGCGCTGCGCCCGCTGTGGCGCCGGCTCAGCGCCCACAGGACACTGTCGATGGGCAAGACCGGGATCCTGTTCCACCTCGAGCAGCGCGGGCCCCTGACCGCCACCGACCTCGCCGGTCTCGAGCGGATCAGCCACCAGGCCGTGGCGAACGCCGTGAGAGAGCTCCAGGATCTCGGCCTGGTCTCGCGGACCCCCGACCCGTCTGACGGTCGCCGCACACTCCTCGCACTGACCGACGCCGGGCGCGACCGGCTGACCGCCGAGCGCGCCGCCGGCCAGGACTGGCTTGTCGACGCCGTCGCCGGCCAACTTCATGCCGACGAACGCACCACCCTCGCCGCCGCGATCCCCCTGCTCCGCCGCCTGGACACCGGGACCGAGCGGTGACCGCGCCGTATCGCCGGCCGGCGCCCCGCTGGTTCACCCAGTCCCTCGTCTACGCCGCCCTGACCAGTTCGGTCGTGAGCTCGTTGGGCATGCTGCTGGTGCCGTCGGTGGCCGCGGAGTTCGGTGTCCCGGTGAGCACGGCGCAGTGGATGCTCACCATCAACCTGCTGGTCGGCGCGGTCGCCACCCCGATCATGGGCCGCCTCGCCGACGGCCCGCACACGCGGCGACTCCTCCTCGCCAGCCTGAGCGTCATCTGCGTCGGGTCGGTCGTGGCCACGCTCGCGCCGAATTTCGCCGTCTTCCTCATCGGCCGCGCCCTGCAGGGCCTGCTGTACGGCACGGTGCCCATCACGATCGCCCTCGCCCGCCGGCATCTCACGTTCACCGCGTCCCAGCCGACCATCTCCACGCTGTCGGTCACGGTCTCGGTGGGCATGGGGCTGGGCTATCCGCTCACCGGCATCCTCGCGGCGTCGTTCGACCTGCGGGCAGCATTCGCGTTCGCCGCCCTCTTCGTCGTCACCGCCGCGGCCGGAGTCTGGCGATTCGTGCCGGCGGGCCCCGATCCGCTGGCGCCCCGCACCCCGTTCGACACGACCGGAGCGCTTCTCCTGGGCACGGGCCTGGCGGCGCTGCTGCTGTGGATCTCCGAGTCGCAGACGTGGGGGTGGACCTCCGCCACCTCACTGGTGGTCCTGGTGGTTGCCCTGTATTCGCTGTTCTTCTGGGTGGTGCACAGTATTCGCACCCTGTACCCCCTGGTGAATCTGCGGGTGGTCCGCCGGCCGGAGGTCCTGCTGGCCAACGCCACCGCCATCGGCCTGGGCACCGCGATGTACATCGGCCTGTCCATCGCGAGCCTGGTGGCGCAGGCTCCGCGTGAGACGGGTTTCGGCCTCGCGGTGCCGCTGATGTGGGCGGGTTTCATGATGGCGCCGCTGTCGGTGGGCAGCCTCGTCGCCAACCGCACCGTCCGGGCCCTGTCCCGGCGGTTCGACATGGCGGTGTTCCTGCCGGTCGGCGCCGCCGTGATGACGGTGGCGTCTGTGCTGCTGTGGCTTCGGCACAGCGACTTCTGGACCCTGGCGATCGGCATGTTCCTCTTCGGCACCGGCATCGGTTCCGGGTACGCGGCGATGCCGGCGCTCATCGCCCGCAGCGTCGCCGTGGACCAGCTGGGCAGCGCTGTGAGCTTCAATCAGGTCCTGCGCACGGTGGGTGGCGCGGTCGGTGCGGCGCTGTCGGCGGCGGTCCTCGCCGCCCACCCGTCCGGCTCCACGTACTCGACGGACGAGTGCATCACCATGGCGTTCGGCGTGGGCGTGGTGTGTTGTGCGGTGGTGATGGCGGCGTTGGTGGCCCACGCCGTGCTGTCCCGCCGGCGTACGGGGTAACGCCCGGGGAGAGGGGCGACGACGACGAGCCCACCCGACGCCCCGCCGTCCGCCTTCGCCCGCGATACCGTTCGGAGCATGCGCGCGCTGAGCTGGCTCCCCATCGTCATCGTCACCGTGGTTCACCTGGCCGCGCTGGCGGCGGGGTCTGCGACCGCGGGCGCGTGGTCGCAGGTCCTGCTCATGCCCGCGCTCGCGCTGGTGTTACTGGTGCTGCCGCGCGACGACCGCGGGCCAGCCTGGCCCTGGGCGCTCGGCGCACTGGCCGCGAGCTGGGTGGGCGACTCACTGCCCCGGCTCGTGCCGGAGGACGCGGAGTTCCTCGCGATGGTGGGCGGGTTCGCGGTGGCCCAGGTGCTGTGGATCGTGGCGTTCACCCGCGTCGAGCGGGGCCGCTCGCCCATGGCGTGGACGCTGCTGCTGGTCGTGGTCGCGGTCGCGTTGCTGGCGGTGACGGTGCCGGAGGCGGGTGTGCTCGCGCCGGCCGTGGTGGTCTACGGGCTGCTGCTGCTCGCGGTGGCGTGGCTGGCGGCGAGCCACGGCTGGGTCGGCGGGCTCGGGGGTGCACTGTTCGTGCTGTCCGACGGGCTCATCGCCCTGGGCGCCTTCCGCCCCGACCTCGTCGACTGGCCCCAGTGCGACCTGCTGGTGATGGCCACCTACGTCGCAGCGCAGGCACTGTTCGTGGTGATCATCCTGCTGACGCGCTCGCCGGAGCGCACGCCCCCGCCGGAGAGGTCATCTCGCCCCCGCAGAGGCAGCGACACGATACGTTGACCGCTGCCACATCCCCCGCTATCGAACAGGTGCGCCGTGCCCGCCAGCAGAATCCCGTTCGTCCGTCCCCGACGAGCGGCCAGCCGGGCGTCCGCTCTGGCGGGCGTTGTCGTCGGCCTCGCCCTCTACGTCGCCGCGTTCCTGCTCAACTCGCCGATGGAGTCCTGCACGTTCCGACTGTCGATGCTCGAGAACGGTGCCACGCAGCTGACGCACTGGGACTACAGAACCGAGTGGGCCGGACTCGTGGCGAGCCGGTGCGACGCCACCCTCGTCGACGGCCCGCAGTCAGGCCTCGAGCATTCCGAGCGCGTTATCGAGTGGGGGCCGTCAGCCATCGCGGCAGTCGGACTCACCATCGCTGGCATCGGGCTGTGGCTCCTGGTGACGCCACGTGCCCGCAGGACTCGCTGAAGCGACACACGGCTGGGTCCGACTCCGGCCCCGGTCGATTCAGTAGGAGATGGCGCGCTCCTTGACCTTGAACCAGATCGAGAAGTCCTCGGCAGCCCGACGGACCTCGTCGTAGCTCGAGCCGCTGGTCAGATCGTCGAAACTGTCGCGGACACCGTCGACACCCGTGGGGCGGGTCTCCTTGGGCATCCCGAAACCCATCTTCCAGTCACCGAAGCTGCGCCGGGACGTCTGCTCCACGACCAGGACCTGCAGTCGGTCGTGCCTGTCGTCAGCGGAGATGTCCTCCATCAGGGAATCGATCTCGGCGGGCGGTCCCTCCAGGAACTGGATGAAGGTGTCGTTGCGGTACAAGAGCAATCCGGTGATCCCGGCGTCCCGGTTGCGCCGTCGCGCCGTGTACAGGATCGCCTCCAGGTCGGCGGGGTCCATCGGCCGCGAGGCCACACTGCTGTACACCAGATACTTCAGCGTCTCGGCCCGGTCTGTCTCTCCCACACCCGCGCCCGCCGTCATCGGTCGTCCCCGGCGGGAGCAGTGGCGAAGTACAGGTCGTTCAGGCACGTCATCGACCTCTCCAATGTGCGGGCCTCACCTCGCGGTTGCGACATCTCGTCGAACTTCCTGAACGTGCCGTCCGACGTCTGATCGATATAACCCACGAAATTCCCCCGGTGGCTACCGACGAAGAACGCATCCTCCACCTGCGACCAGCGGACATCGTCGTCGTGGTCGCCGTTGCTTTCCTGACTCATTACCGCCTCTTCATTCGCATCGCGAGTGGCCTTCGCGCGGACCTCGGGGACCGGCTTTCACCACAAGCGGCCCAGTGTGTCAGGGGCCAGCCGACGCCGCCACCGGCAGACGTGCGAGCAGGCCTCTGATTTCAGCCAGGCGGCCCGTGCCGACTCCTCTCACCAGGTGATGCGCTCCGGGCGGGCGTCGGCGAGGACCTCCTCGCGGTCATCCGCCAGCAGGAAGCCCTCCTCGATGAGCCGGTCGGTGGCCTCGGTGTAGGCCCGCAGGTACTCGTCGCGGTCCGACCACCGCTGGCGCAACTGCTCGTCCGGAACCACCTCGGTGCGACCGAGCAACATACAGAAGGGCGCGGAGTGCGGATAGGGCGCACCGACCAACCTCTCGACCGGCGCCTCCACGGCCGGGGTCCTCACGCCACCGCGGCCGATGCCCAGGTCACCGGGGACCACCTCGTCGTCGTCGTACTCCACCGGCGGCGCGACCGGCGGGGGCGC
>NZ_KV824108.1:10876-17351 GCF_001815995.1 Dietzia sp. HMSC21D01
CCCCCCCGCCGATCCACGTGATGAGGTGGCGCAGCGCGGCCCGGCACGCGAACACCTGCTGGCCGCTGTTGATCGCGCCACCGCAGTCGACCATCCCCGCGAGCTCGCCCAACTGGTAGGCGTCCGCGTGGGCCTGGCCGGCGATCTCCCAGGTGACGATCTTGTCGGAGTCGGGCTGGCGGGCGCGAGCCGAGTCGAGCAGGCCACCGAGGTCGCCCTCGGCCTGCACCACCAGGACGGGCGTGTCAAGGTCGTCACGCAGGAGCAGGGTCCGCGAGGAGACGGCAGCGGCGATGCCGGCCGCGCGGCCGCGGTCGTCGAACGGCAGGGCCCCACCGCCGCGGCTGTGCAGCAGGAACCCATCGAATACGCCGGCCAGCGGGTGGACGCCGTCGATGTAGGAGGTCAGTGCGATGGCCGACTGCGACTCCCCGATCGCGATCACTGTCTCCGGAGCGAGCCCGGCCAGCGGGCCGTCTTCGAACGGGGCCCCGCCGTCTCGCGACCCGCCCGCCGCGCGGCAGTACCGACCGATCTGGGTGACGATGTCGTACGAGTAGGCGTCGCCGGGATGGTGCAGGTCGCCGTAGCGGTCCCTGCGCTGCGCCCGCAGGCCACCGGTCTGTCCGCCCATGCCCACGGCGGCGTCACCGCCCTCGACGGCGATGAACTGCGCCGACACCCCGACCCACGCGTGGCCGGCGCGGATGATCTCCTCGGCGAGGTAGGTGTACTCGGGCGCGGCGTCCTGGCCGCCGCTGACGTTGAGCCACTCCACCAGCACCACGCCGCTGAACCGCTCGGCGGACGGGCGGCGGACCAGCACGCGGGTGCAGTAGGGCTGAGAGTCGGCCTCGGCGAGCGTGACCCGGCCATCGGTGGGCAGCTCGCCGACCGAGGACGACACCGCCTCGCCCGCACACGACCACTCGGACTCGATGAACCCCGCGGCGGGGAGGTCCGGGCCTGGGCGGGCGGCCATGGGCGGCACGGCCCGGCCCTCGGCGAGTTCGGCGAACGTCGGGGTCGCGACTGGCTGCATGGCCCCGATTGTCCCCCGGCGCGAGGCGGGGCCGGGCCCCTATCCGGACTTACGGGTCAGAGATCGTCGGCGGCGGACCCAGGATCTCGATGTCGTGTCTGGCGGCCGCCTCCTGCAGCGCGACGGGATCGACGGGCGAGCGCTCCGGGAGCACCCTCTCCCGGGCACGCTCGCCCGCCTCCGCGGTGAACTCCTCGAAACCCGCCGGGACGGTAATCTGGAGGGTCCGCAGCGGCTCCTCCCCCAGCACCACGAAGGTGTGCGCCGACCCCACGGGCAGGAACACCGTGTCGCCGGCGCGGGCCTCGAAGACCTCGCCGTCGCACCGGAACCGGGCCGCGCCCGACGGGACGTAAAAGCACTCGTCCTCCCTGAGATGGCGGTGGACCGGCGGCGAGAATCCCGGCGGGTTGAGGAAGTCGAGCACGGTGAGACGACCACCCGTCTGGCTCCCGGCGACCTTGACCGTGACCAGACTCCCCAGGAACCAGTAGGCGGTCCCCTCCTCGGAGCGCAGAACCGTCCCCGTGACCAGAGGTTTCGCGACCATGACCGCACCTTTCGCCGTGCAGACCGGTGGGGTACCTGCAAGTATTCTCCGGCGACAGCGCATGTCAAGAGTCGATGCGGCTCCCCCTCGCCCGGCGTGAGGCACGCGGCGTGCGCTACTCCCCGTCCGGACCGGGCGCATCATCCGCCGCAGTGGACGGGGTCGACTCATCGGTCGGCGAAGGCGTCGTCGTGACGACACTGGTCGGCGGGGACGTCGGCGTGGCGACACTGGTCTGTCGCGAACTCGTCGCCGGCGCCGCGGCGTCCTCGATCGGGGCCCGGGTCCGCGAACTGGTCCGGGTGGGCGACGCATGGGGCAGAGCCGGGGTCGTAGCCGCCGACGTCCGCGCGGGGGTCGGTGTGAGCGTGGGAGCCGGAGGGCTCGGCCGCTCGGAAGGCGCACAGCTGCTCAGGTGCTTCTGCGCCATCCACGTCGGCGCGCCCTTGGCGACCGCTTCGGCCGGGCAGGTCCCCAGGCGGATCGACACGTCCGCGACCCTGCGCCACCTGCCGTCCGAGAACGCCACCCAGTACCGATCACCCGACACGGCGCTGGCCATGACGGCCCAGCCCGCCTGGCAGTCGATGATCCGCGCACCGCTGTTCGGGAACAGCAGGTCGGCGTTGATCACCGCGGAATCGCACTCCGGCCCCGTCACCTCCAGCACCCCGGCGCCCTCGGGACCGGAGGGCCGCGGGACGATCCAGGACATCCGGGGAGAAGCCACTCCCGGCAGCCGAGGGCGAGACCTCGACGGCCGGTGTCTCCGACCCGGACCCACTGCTGCGGACCAGGGCGACCACGCCCACCCCGACCACGAGCACGGCGAGGGCGGCCGCCAGAACAGTGATCAGCGTCCTGGAAGCCGTGAGTTCGGGGCGACCGGTCATCGCGCCTCTCCTGCACGGTCGGAACCACACCCGTTTGTGAGGTCATTTTTATGCTACGGGGCGCGTCAAGTGGGCGATCGGTCGCCGATACCCGCCCCGCGGTCGGCGGTTATCGGAGAGGATCGTGCCCATGACGGACTCCACTCGCACCCTGGCCGGAAAGACCCTGCTGATGTCGGGCGGCAGCCGCGGCATCGGCCTGGCCATCGCCCTGCGCGCCGCCCGCGACGGTGCGAACATCGCGATGCTCGCCAAGACCGACACTCCCCACCCGAAGCTCGAGGGCACCGTGCACACCGCCGCGGCCCAGATCGAGGAGGCGGGAGGGAAGGCCCTGGCCGTGGTGGGCGACGTCCGGAACGAGGACTCGGTGCAGGAGGCCGTCGACAGGACGGTCGAGGCGTTCGGCGGGATCGACATCGTGGTCAACAACGCCAGCGCGATCGACCTGTCACCGACCCCTGACCTGGCCATGAAGAAGTACGACCTCATGCAGGACATCAACTGCCGCGGCTCGTTCCTGCTGTCCAAGACGGCGCTGCCGCACCTGGAGGCCTCGGACGCCGCCCACATCCTCACGCTGTCCCCGCCGCTCAATCTCAATCCCAAGTGGGCGGGCAGCTTCCTCGGCTACACGATCGCCAAGTACGGCATGAGCCTGGTGACGTTGGGCCTGGCCGAGGAGCTCAAGGGACGCGGGATCGCGGCCAACAGCCTGTGGCCGCGCACCACCATCGCCACCGCCGCCGTGGCCAACCTGCTCGGCGGCGAGGAGATGGTCGCGCGCAGCCGCACGCCGGAGATCATGGCCGACGCCGCGCACGCGGTCCTCACGCGCGACCCCCGCGAGTGTACGGGCAACTTCTTCATCGACGACGACGTCCTCACCGAGGAGGGCGTCACCGACTTCTCCGTCTACGGCGGCCCCCTCGAGGAGCTGGAGCTCGACATCTTCCTCGACGCCTGACCTGGGAGACGGTCGCGTAAGCGCGGCTGCGGCGCTATCCGGGCTTCACCCGGTCACGCGCTGCATATCCGGAAGTGTCAGAGTCGGAAGCCGGGCGGCAGCGGGATAGGAGTCGCATCGCCGGTCCCTGCGAACGGGTTCCACACGTAGACCGTCGAGTTGTACGTGGCGGCGGCGTTCGGCTGCCCGGGCGCCGGCTCCTGCTGGATGCGGAGTTCGACGTGAAAGTTGCTGTGCTGACCGAGCAGGACGCGCGGAGTGTTGCCAGGCTGGGTGGCGACGCGCTCACCGCGATGGAACAGCACGACTCTGGTGGGCGACGACCCGGTCCCCCCGGCCGTCTCGAGGAAGAGGAAGCCCAGGTCGCCGCACAGATTGGCATGTGCGCCAACGTCCCAGCCGACGCCGGGGAACGGGCCAGGCGTTTCAGACGCGATCCGCTGGACGTCTACGGAACAGTCCGGTGGAGGCGGGGTCAGTGAATCGGTATTGAGCGCCACCGCCGCGGGTGCCATGGCAACAGCGACGCCCGCGGCGGCAACAGCCGCGGTGACGGTTCTGGTGATCGCGTCCATGGAAATCTCCTACCGTGTCGACGCTGTTTCTGTGACGTCGTTCACATGTTAGAGACGGGCCACAATCGGGTCAACGATTCCAACCTGGCAGGCCCGAGCCGCCGCTACTTCGCGTCGGCGAGCGCGTAGGCCGCGCCCGACGCCGCCGCCGTCACCGTGAGCACCGCCGGCCACGAGCCCATCTTCTTGGCCAGCGGGTGCGACGCGCCGAACGCCGCCACGTACAGCGCCGACAGGCCCACCGTGGTGGGCACGTCGGTCTTGGCCGCCCACGAGCGACCGGCCCAGACGCCGGCCGCCGCCAGCACGACCCCACCGAGCGGACGGATCCCCGTCTCACGGGCGGTCAACCACCCGCCGAGCAGCCCGGTGGCCACGACGGCGGCGGTGGAGACGGACTCATGACTCTTCACATCGATCATCGGCATGACCCGATCCTATGGCCGAAGGCCCACGTGGGCGGGACGGGCGTTCCTCGTCGTCGTCGCCGTATCTCTCGGTACGGTGAGCCCAACGCCGCCCGCACGCGCCCCCGGCGGCGACGCCCCGCCCGCCCCACAGGAGGCCCCGTGACCAGTCAGGACACCGCCACGCACGTGCTCGATGAGGTGGTGGCGCTGGAGCCGCTCGGCGAGAACCTCTACCGCGGCCGCACGCACGAGGCGTACGCCAACATGGTCGGCCCGTTCGGCGGCACCACGGCGGCGACGATGCTGGCCGCGGTCCTGCAGCACCCCGAGCGGCACGGCGACCCGCTCGCGCTGACCCTCAACTACGCCGGGCCCGTCGCCGACGGCGAGTTCCTCATCGAGGCGCGCCCCGCCCGCACCAACCGCTCCAACCAGCACTGGTGGATCGAGATGCGCCAGGGCGACGACGTGGTCACCACCGCCACGGCCATCACCGGGCTGCGGCGGGAGACGTGGTCGGAGACCGAGGCCGCCGCGCCCGCCGTACCCGCTCCGGAGGAGCTGCCCTCCGCCGGCGCCGACCGCGGCGTGAAGTGGGTGGAGAACTACGACATGCGGTTCGTCGAGGGGGGATGGGAGGCCGTCGCGGCGGGCGAGGAGAGCCCGGGGTCGACGACGACGATGTGGATCCGCGACGCCCCGGCCCGCGGTCTCGACCATCTCGCGCTGACGGCCATGTGCGATTCGTTCTTCCCGCGCGCATTCCTGCGGCTCGGTCGGCCGGTCCCCGCGGGCACGGTGACGCTGACGATCCACTTCCTGGCCACCGCCGACGAGATCGCCGCCCAGGGCACCGACTTCCTGCTGGGCAGCGTGCACTCGCACCGCTTCCACGGCAACTACCACGACGAGGCCGCGCGCCTGTGGGGTCGCGACGGGACGCTGCTGGCGACGGGCACGCAGCTTATGTATTTCAAGGGCTGAGCATTTCAAGAGCTGAGTACTTCAAGAGTTAGGAGCCGCCGCCATGACGACGTCGCTCGATCACACCAGCCAGCGCCACCACTCCACCCACGAAGTTCTCAACCAGGCGCCGCCGCGGGTCGACGTGGACGAGTTCGCCCTCAACTCGGCGCTGCAGGAGGCGGTGGCGACCTTCTCGCCGCACGCGCGGGTCGAGGGGTTCCACGAGATCGGCCGGCACGTCGGCACCGCGCAGTACCAACACGACGCCGAGCTCGCCAACATCCATACGCCCGTGCACCACTCTCACGACCGGTGGGGCAACCGGGTCGACGAGATCGAGTTCCACCCCTCCTACCACCGCATCATGGAGTATTCGGTGGCCCACGGGCTGCACACCTCGGCGTGGGCCGACCCCGGGCAGGGCGCGAACGTCGAGCGGGCCGCCGGGTTCATGCTGGTCTCGCAGGTCGAGGCCGGGCACGGGTGCCCGCTGTCCATGACTCACGCCGTGGTCCCGTCGCTGCGGCTGAGCCCTGAACTGGCCGCCGAGTGGGAGCCGGCGCTGCTCTCCCGCGTCTACGACCCGGAGCTGCGCGACCCCGCCACCAAGTCGGGCGTGCTGTTCGGGATGGCGATGACCGAGAAGCAGGGCGGCTCGGACGTGCGCGCCAACACCACGACCGCCGAGCCCGTCACCGCCGGCGGCTCCGTGGGCGCGGGCGACTCCGGGTGCCACGTCCTGCGCGGCCACAAGTGGTTCTGCTCGGCGCCGCAGTCCGACGCGTTCCTCGTGCTGGCGCAGGCGCCGGAGGGGCTGAGCTGCTTCCTCGTTCCGCGCGTGCTCCCCGGCGGCGAGCGCAATCCATTCCTCGTGCAGCGGCTCAAGGACAAGCTCGGCAACAAGTCGAACGCCTCCTCCGAGGTGGAGTTCGACGGCACGCTCGGCTGGCTGGTCGGCGAGCCCGGCCGCGGCGTGCGCACGATCATCGAGATGGTCGGCCGCACGCGCCTGGACTGCGTGCTCGGTGCGGCGGCCGGCATGCGGCAGGGGGCGGCCGAGGCCGCGTGGCAC
>NZ_KV824109.1:0-8316 GCF_001815995.1 Dietzia sp. HMSC21D01
TCGCCGCTCTCGCGGTCGGCGGCGTCGAACTCGGATTCCCCGCCCGGGGTGGCGCGCGCGGCGTTCGCCCGGGCCCGCGTCCACGAGGACTGCCTCGGCGCCGGGACGACGTAGTCGGGGAACCGCCCGATCCTGGCGGCGCGGTCGAGGTCGCGCAGCATCTCGTCGGCGTCGGCGTAGCGGTCCTCGCGACTGCGCCGGGTGGCGCGCAGGACCAGGTGGTCCAGGTCCTCGGCGACGGTGTCGGACTGGTCGGACGGCGCGGGGACGTCGGTGTCGAGGCGACGATAGGCCACCGCGATGTTGTTGTCGCCGCTGAACGGCGGCTCCCCGGTGAGCATCTCGAAGGCCAGCACGCCCAGGGAATACAGGTCGGAGCGCGCGTCCGTGTCGGCACCGGAGATCTGCTCGGGGGAGAGGTACGCGGCGGTGCCCATGACCACGCTGCTGGAGGTGGCGCGCGACTCGGCGACCGCGCGCACCAGGCCGAAGTCGGCCAGCTTGACCGCGCCGGTCGTGGAGATCAGGACGTTCTCGGGCTTGATGTCCCGGTGGACGAGGCCGGCGGCGTGGGCCTCGCGGAGCGCGCCGAGCAGCGGGCGCAGTACGGCGGCCGCGGCGTACGGCGGCATCGGCCCGCGCTCGTCGAGGAGTTCGCGCAGCGTGCCGCCGGGCACCAGTTCCATGACCAGGAACGCGGTCCCCGCCTCGACGCCCTGGTCGAAGACCTGGACGATGCCGGGATCGGACAGGCGCGCGGCGGACCGGGCCTCGAGCGTGAACCGGTCCACGAACGCGCGGTCGCCGGCGAGGGTGGGGTCGAGCAGTTTGACGGCGACGTGACGGTCGAGCCGCTCGTCCGTGGCCAGGTGGACCGTGGACATGCCACCGCGGGCGATCACGGCGTCGAGCCGGTAGCGCCCGTCGAGCAGGGTGCCTGGTCCGGGGGGCTGCCCGTCGTAAGTGCTCATAGCGTCCATTCTGCCCCTCCCGCCCCGTCCGCGGTACGTCCGGAGACGTCCTGACGCGGCCCGGGGTCTAACGTGGGAGGCGTGAGTACCGTTCCGCACTGCGACGACGTCCTGCCCGCCGGGGCCGAGACCATCAACCTGCCCGAGGTGTCCGAGCGCCTCGGCATCCCGGTGACCCGTGTGCACGATCTGCTGCGCGACGGGACACTGCTCGCCGTCCGCCGGGCGGGCGTCGTCGTGGTGCCGGCCGTCTTTCTGGACGACGACGAGGTCGTGCGTTTCCTTCCGGGACTGATCGCCGTCCTGCGGGACGGGGGTTATCGGGACGAGGAGATTCTGCGGTGGCTGTTCACCGAGGACGACAGCCTGCCCGGCCGCCCGGCCGACGCGCTCCACGGCCACCGCGCACGGGAGGTCATGCGTCGCGCTCAGGCGATGGCGTTCTGACGGAGTCGGGGCCGGTGCGCGCTGCTGCGGTCGCACGCCACCACCACCAGACCGCGGCAGCGGACGCCACGAGGGCCGCGCCGACTAGCGCGGGGCTGTAGAGGCTGGTCGAGCCGTTCGGGCCGATCCCCAGGACGAGGAAGACGGTCACTCCGACCGCCGCGGTCGTCGCGCGCGGGCCCGGCCGGGCGACAAACCAGAACGCGGCCACCCACACGTGGTACCACGGCCAGGACAGCGAGTTGAGCACCACGAAGGTCAGCAGCGCGACCATGATGCCGCGCAGCGCCGACCGGGTGTCCCGGCGGTACCGCCACCACACCGCCACCAGCGCCACCGCGAGCACTACACGTCCCACCCGCCGGGTCACGGCGAGGACGTCCTCGAAGCCGGGGGTGTCGAACGCGGCGTGGATGAGGTGGGCCACAGCAGTAGGCGCGCTCAGGTAGTTGATGACCCGGTCGGAGACGGAGATGGCGTCCACCCAGCCGAGGCCCGTGCCGGCGGCCAGAGTGGCCAGCGCGAACACGACGACCGCCGCGCCCGCTGCGACGACCGTGTCGAGGACCGCGCCCACGAGGGGACTCCGGTGCGACCGCGCGAGAGGCCGCGTGGAGTCCTGCGGGCGTCGGCGCCGGTCGAGGGCGATCCACAGCAGGAACGGCGCGACGATCACGGCGGTGGCCTTGAACGCCACGGCGAGGCCGATCGCGGCCCCCGCCCACGCGTAGCGCCGGTCGAGGGTGAGCACGACCGCCGCGAGGCACGCCACCAGGGGGAAGATCTCGTTGTGCAGGCCGCCCGCGAGGTGGATGACGGTCAGTGGTGACGCGCCGGCCATCCACACGGCCGCGCCCGCGTCGACCCCGGCGCGGCGAGCAGCCGCCGCCACGAGCGCGACGAGCCCGGCCAGCGCGACCAGCACCAGCACACGCAGGATCAGCACGCCCACCGCGGGATGCCCGCCCGACAGGGCCACGACGCCGCGCATGAGGAGCAGGTGCAGGGGGCCGTAGGGGGTGGCGGTGGACTGCCAGTCGGAGCTGACCTCGGTGGTGAACGGGCCGGGGTTGGCCTCGGGCCCGTACTCGTACGGGTCGACGCCCGCGGCGGTCATCGCGCCCTGAGCCAGGTACGACCACGCGTCGCGGCTGAACAGGGGGACCGCGGGCAGCAGCGGCAGCGACCACAGCGCGGTGGCCCACGCGGCGTCGCGTGTGGGGAGCCGTCCGGAGACCGCTCGGGGGCCGAGCGAGAGCCACGACGTGACCAGGAGCGCGACGCCCGCCCAGCACAGGACGAGGGCCAGGACCTCACCGTGGCCGAACGTGAAACCGGGCAGGCCTATCGCGACCGCGGGGCCGCCGTCGACCGGCAGCGCGCCGGCGCCGAAGCCGGAGACGGTGAGCAGTGCGGAACCGAGGACGCCCCGCCACAGCGCGGGGCCGGACGGGCCGGTGAGGGCGGCGCGGGCGGAGCCCACCGCCGAGGTGGTCCGGGTGGGCGGGCGTGACGACGACGAGGAGTTCCGCTCAGGTCGGCGTCCCGTGGCAGCGGGCACGGGTCAGGCCCGTCGGCGGGTCGCGGCCTCCGCGAGGTCCCGCAGCATGTCCCGCCCGTGTGCGCTGATCGCCTCCGAGGCGATCGCGTCCAGCGCGCGGGCGGTCAGCTCCTCGATCTCGGTCTCGACGGAGGCGACCGCTCCGGAGTCCACGAGGACGGCGCGGGCCCGTTCGAGCGTCGGGCCGTCGGGTTCGGTTCCCAGGACTCCGGCGAGGAAGCGCGCGTCCTCGCCGGGCGCGAGGGTCATCGCGCGTGCGAGCAGGAGGGTGCGCTTGCCCTCACGTAGGTCGTCCCCGGACGGCTTCCCGGTGACCTCCGGGTCGCCGAACACCCCGAGCAGGTCGTCACGCAGCTGGAACGCCTGGCCCACGGCGACGCCGAACTCCCTCAGCGTGGCGACCGTCTCGTCGGTCGCGCCGGCGAGCTCGGCCCCGATGTGCAGGGGCCTCTCGACGGTGTAGGCCGCGGTCTTGAAGCGGTTCACCCGGGCGGGGGTCTGCTCGTCCGTGGCCCCCGACGCCTCGGCGAGGATGTCGAGCATCTGGCCGGACAGGACCTCGGTCTTCATGGCGTGCCACGGGCCGAGCGCCCGGCCCAGCGCGGCCGGATCGACGCCTGACGTCACGAACATCTCGTCGGCCCAGCTCAGGGCCAGATCGCCGACGAGGATCGCCTGGGACACCCCGTAGCGGGCGGCGTCGCCGTCCCACCCGTCCCGGCGGTGCGCCGACTCGATAGCGCGGTGCACGGTGGGTCGGCCGCGGCGGGTGTCGGAGGCGTCGACGATGTCGTCGTGGACGAGGGCGCACGCCTGGATCAGCTCGAGGGCGGCGCAGGCGGTCACGACCTCCTCGGGCGCCGGGCCGGCGTCGGGCCGGGACGCGGCCCACCCGGCCAGTGCGAAGCGGGGCCGCATCCGCTTGCCGCCGTCGAGCACGAAGTCCGACAGGAGCCCGGCCAGCCGGTCCACCCGCTCGTCGACCGCGGCGACGACCGTGCGCCGTCCCTCGATGTGGCGGCGGAGCGTGGCGAGGACGCGTTCTCCGTCGTCGGGGCGGGTCGCCATGACCACGGGCACCATCCCTTCCGGGCGCCCGGTCCGGTCGCCCTCGTCGCCGACGATCCTAGTCGTCGGGCGACGGCCGGACCGGACGCGTGTCGGGCTACCCTGGTCGGGTGACCCAGCTACCCGACTCCGACCAGACGGGCGGTGGCCGGCACCCCAGCATCGTGGAGCGGATCGAGACGTCCACCACCCCGAGGGTGCCGTTCTCCGTCGAGTTCTACCCGCCCCGCGACGAGGCCGCCGAGGAGCGTCTCTGGCGTGCGGCCTCCGTGTTCTCCGAGCTCGGTGCGGCGTTCGTCTCCGTGACCTACGGGGCGGGCGGGTCGACGCGGGACCGGACCGTCCGGGTCGTGGAGCGCATCGTCCGCGAGACCGACCTCGTCCCCATCGCCCACCTCACGGCGGTCGGGCACACGGTGGCCGAGCTCACCGACATGGTCCGGATGTACGGCGAGGCGGGGGTCTCCAACATCCTCGCGCTCCGCGGCGACCCGCCCGGGGACCCGCTGGGTGAGTGGACGGCCCACCCGGAGGGGCTGCACTACGCCGAGGAGCTCGTGCGGCTGATCCACGAGGTGGGTGAGTACCACGTGGGCGTGGCCTCCTTCCCCGAGGGGCACTACCGGGCCCGCGACCTCGACCACGACACCGAGGTCCTGGTCGGCAAGCTGCGCGCGGGGGCCGAGTACTCCATCACGCAGATGTTCTGGGACGTCGAGCACTACCTCCGGCTGCGGGACCGAGCCGTCGCGGCCGATCCGGAGCAGGGCGCCAAGCCGATAATCCCGGGTCTCATGCCGGTCACCAGCCTGCGTCAGGTCAAGCGGATGGTCGAGCTGTCGGGGTGCGCGCTGCCCGACGACCTGGCCGAGCGCCTGCGCACCGCGGCGGGGGACGGGCCGGAGGAGAACCGCGAGGCGGTGCGCGAGGTGGGGATCGACCTGACCACTCGGATGTGTGAGCGGCTGATCTCCGAGGGCGTGCCGTGTCTGCACTTCAACACCCTCAACTTCTCGCGGGCCACCCGCGAGGTCCTCACAAACCTGTCGATGGCGCCCGCGCCCGGGGTGGCGGCCAGCCGGATCTGACCGCCTCAGCGCACCAGCCGGTCCGCGCGGGCCCTCGAGGTCCGCGCGGCCAGGATCGTCCCGATGGACACCAGCAGGGCTGCGCCGACGCCCACGATCATCCACACGGCGAAGCCGCGGGTGGCAGGGTCCGGGTACGAGGACGAGGCCTGCATCCGGGTGATGGACCCCGGTGCGGGCGTCCAGCTCACGGAGTTCCCCGCGCCGACGGTCCCGTTGGTCTCGCTGATGCGGTTGGGGAACGTCAGGTCGACCCGCGTCGTCGTCGATCCAGCGCGATCAGCCGGGAGCATCGACAGGTCGATCGAGCCGCTGAACGACACGGTGTCGCCGCTGCGGCGGAATCCGAGCGTGTACGGGCGGGCGCCCTCGATGTCGATCGCCAGGGAGAGCGCGTCCATCTCCGCGAACGTCAACTGGGTGAAGTAGATCTCGCGACCGGTGAACCCGTCCGCAGAGTAGGGCGTGATCCGGACCTTCTGCTCGAGGCCGGACGGCGCGCCGAGCCGCTCGAGCGCCGCCGCCTGTTCCAGCTGGTCCCCGGCGACGAGGATGCGTCCGGAGACGGTGTCGTCCTTACGGACGCTCATCTGCGCGTTGAGCTGCAGACACCCGGTGAGCACGACCAGCAGGGCGGCCAGCGTGGTGAGGCCAGCGACCCGTCGGGACAGCCGCGAGCGGCCGGAGGCGGCTGAGCGGCGCACGGTCGTGGAGGGCACGGTCGTGGGACGCCGGAGCGGTCGGGGCACGGTCACGGCGGTCATTCTGCCCGGATCCCCCGACGCCGTAGCGCCGACCTGCCGAGCCTGCGGCCGACGAGTCGCGCCACCGTCCTGCCGCTGGCGCCGATGACGCCTCCGCCGGGGTGGGTGGACGCTCCGGCGAGGAACACCCCGTCGGCGCCCGGGACCGCGTGGCCGCGCAGGTCGGGGTGCGGGCGCATCGGCAGCATCTGGTCCAGCGACATCTCCACGTGCATGACGTTCCCGCCGAGCAGCCCGAGCTCGGTCTCCAGGTCCTCCGGAGTCTGGATGTGTCGGTGGACGATCGAGTCCGCCAGACCAGGGGCGAACCGGTCCGCCGCTGCGATGATGCGGTCGGCCTCCCCGGGCCCGGCCTCGGCCCAGCCCCGCCCGTCGGCGAGGTGGCGCGGGTGCCACTGCGACCAGAGGGTGAGCTCGTGTCGGCCCTCCGGCGCGAGGGAGGGGTCGAGCGAGCTGAAGCTCATGGCCAGGACGGCGGGGTCCGCGTCCAGCCCCCCGGCCGCGGCCACGCCGTAGCGCCGGTCGAGGTGTCGCCGGTCCGTGACGAGCAGCTGCAGCCCGTGGGCACTGGTCTCGGTGGGCACGTCCGGATAGCACGGCAGGTCGGTGGTGCCCAGCCGGACGACCATCCCCAGGCCGAAGCCGGGCCGGATCCGCCGCCGCCACCCGTCCACCGTCGTCGCCGGCAACTCGTGCTCGAGGAGGTCGAGGGTCGTGTGGACGTGGCACGCCGCCACCACCGTCGAGCAGTGGAGGGAGTCGCCGCCCTCGGTGTCGACCCGCCAGCCCGGACCCGAGCGGCGGATCGCGGTTGCCCCGGCGCCGGCGGTGACCGTGCCGCCGTGCGCCCGGATCGCCGACGTCAGCGCGTCAGCCAGCGCCCCGGACCCGCCCACCGCGCGCCCGGGCGGGATCCGGTGCATCAGTGCCGCGAAGCCGATCATCGGGGCGGTGGCGGGGTGCGACATCGGCGGACCGGACTGGGCCCCGAACCACGAGAGCGCGGCCTTGAGCCGCTCGGAGTCGAACATCGAGTCCAGGAGCGCGTCGCCGGAGGACAGGAACGTCTGGACCGCGCCGAACGGGTCGCGCAGGTCCTCGGCCCCGAGGAACGCCGACCCGAGCCCCGGCGCGGTCGGCCGCACCGAGAAGCCCTTCATCATGCGTCCCGCGAGGACGTCCCACCGCCGGACGAACTCGCGGTACGCGTCGGCATCGGCGTCCCCGCAGGCGGCGGCGATGCTGGCGCACGTCGCGTCGAGGTCCCGGTGGAAGACGATCGGCGGCTCCCCGGATCCGGGCGGAGCGGGCGCGAACCCCCACGGATCGCAGTCGATGTAGCGCAGTCCGTGGGCCGCGAGGTCGAGCTCCTCCGGGATGCCGGTGTGCCGGATCATGAGGTGCGCCGACGACCCGCGATCGGTCAGGTGACCGGGGTACCGTTCGACCGTCGAGGTGGCGCCGCCGATCACGGTGTCCTTCTCCACCACGTGGACGTCGTGCCCGGCGCGGGCGAGATAGGCGGCGCAGACCAGCCCGTTGTGGCCGGAGCCGATCACCACCACGTCATGACGCCGGCTCACTCGTCGGTCCCCGGGACGGGGAGCGGCAACGTGCGCTCGAGGACCGCGAACGGCCGTGCATCGCCCTCGAAGCGGTACGACCGCAGCACATCGGTGAAGCCTAGCGACCGGTACAGCCGCCACGCGCTGTTGTCCTCGCCCTCGACCTCGGGTGTGGACAACAGGACCCTGCTCTCCGGACGGTCCGCCAGGAACCTGCGCAGCAGTGTCCCGCCGATACCGCGGCCCTGGTGGGTGGGCGAGACGTGCAGTTCGGTCAGCTCGACGTAGTCGGACGGGAGTTCGCGCTCCCGGTCGCGCAACCCCCGGGAGACCTGCTCGTACCACCACTGGCCGGGCGCGCCGTGGTAGCCGTAACAGATCGCGACCAGCGGGCCCCTCGACTGTCCGAGCAGGCGCCGGCGCGGGGCCTCGAACGCGGCCACCCCGGACCAGCCGTCGCGGTAGCTGTGCTCCATCCAGGCGGCCGCCCGGGAGCGGATCACCTGCGACGGGTAGCCCATGGCGTCGACGTAGACCCCCAGAGCCTCGGGCAGTCGGTCTCGGAAGTCGGCGGCGTCCAGCCGGGTGATCACGGTGTCCATCCACCCCATTTGATCACGGGCGCGGATCCGGGGCGCCGGGATGTGTCGTACCCCGGCGATACCGTGCGCGCAGACGCGGAGGTGCAGGAGGCGGAGGTGCAGCAGATGGACACGAGGAGGACGCGGACCACGAGCAGGACGCGGTCGTCCCGCGGGGGTGCCGCGGGGTCACTCGGCCGCGCCGGGCGCGCCGAGGTGCATCGTGGTCGCGCGGTCGCGGCGGCCGACCCGTCGGAGCGCTTCGTCGAGG
>NZ_KV824110.1:0-4014 GCF_001815995.1 Dietzia sp. HMSC21D01
GACCATCGCGGCGGCCGCGTCGTCGTGGCTGGGCCGGCGCTTGGTGCGCGGGCGCGACCCCTTGCCGGGCCGGATCCGGACGTCGGATTCGTCCCACCCGCGTGCGCCGCCCGCGCCCCGTCCGCTCGGCATGGCGGTCCGTCAGCCCCGTCCGGCGAGCATGTCGGCCCACAGGGTGGTGAAGCCGGGCAGAGTCTTGGAGGTGCACCCGATGTCGTCGACCTCGACACCCGGCACGACCAGTCCGACGATGGCGCCGGCGGTGGCCATGCGGTGGTCGGCGTAGGCGCGCCACGGGGCACCGCGCAGGGGCGAGGGGGAGATCTCGAGGCCGTCATCGAGCTCGGTGACGCCGCAACCGACGGCGCCCAGCTCGGCGGCCAGCGCGGCGAGGCGGTCGGTCTCGTGGCCGCGCAGGTGCGCGATCCCCGTGAGGCGCGACGGGCCGTCGGCCAGGGCGCACAGCGCGGCGACGGTGGGGGTGAGCTCGCCGACGGCGGACAGGTCCCGGTCGACGGGGGAGAGGCGGGAGGGGCCGACGACGACGAGGGTGCCGTGGTCCGCACCGTCGGCGATCTCGAGGGTCACGGACGCGCCCATGGCCCGCAGGATGTCGCGGATGGCGTCGCCGGGCTGGGTCGTGGTGGCGGGCCAGTGCGGGACGCGGACGGTTCCGCCGGTGACCGCCGCGGCGGCCAGGAACGGGGTGGCGTTGGACAGGTCGGGCTCGACGACACGGTCGACGGCCGCGATCGGGCCGGGGGCGACCCGCCATGACGACGGGGTCGGCTGTTCGACGGTGACGCCGGACTCGCGGAGCATCGCCAGTGTCATCTCGATGTGCGGTCCGGACGGGACGGGCGAGGCCCCCACGTGGACGAGGTCGACGCCCTCGTCGAAGCGGGCGGCCGAGAGCAGGAGGCCGGAGACGAACTGCGAGGAGGCCGAGGCGTCCATCTCGACGCGGCCCCCGCGCAGAGACCCAGCGCCCGAGACGGTGAAGGGCAGGCGCTCGCCGTCGATCTCGGCTCCGAGGGCCCGCAGCGCGTCGAGCACCGTGGACTGCGGGCGGATCCTCGCGGCGGGGTCGCCGTCGAAGGTCGAGGGGCCGGTGGCGAGAGCGGCGATCGGCGGGACGAAGCGCATGACCGTCCCGGCCAGCCCGCACTCGATCTCCCCGCCGCGCAGCGGCCCCGGGGTGATGAGCAGGTCGGTGTCGTCGGGGCGGAGATCGCCGGCGGGGCCCTCGATCCGGGCGCCCAGGGACCGCAGGGCGCCGATCATGAGGTCGGTGTCCCGGCTGCGCAGGGTGCCGGTCAGGCGGGAGGGGCCGTCGGCCAGGGCGGCGAGGGGGAGGGCGCGGTTGGTCAGCGACTTGGATCCGGGGACTACGACGTCGGCGTCCACGGGGGCTGCGGCGACGGGGGCGCTCCAATGACTCACCCGGCCATTGTCGCCCATCGCGGGCGCTCCCGGCGGACTCGGGTGCGAGGATGTCGGCATGTGTGGACGGTTCTCGCTCTCTTCCGCCCCGGCGCAGCTCGCGCTGGAACTGGACGCGGTCGACGAGGCGTCCGCCCCGCCCGTCGGCCTTCACCCGGACACCGCGCCGCCGACGCCGCGGTTCAACATCGCGCCCACCACCACCGTCCCGGTCCTCACGCTGGACGTGCCGCGCGAGAGCCTCGACGAGGCCGTCGGCCCCGCCGCCCCGCGACGGGTGCTCCGGGCCATGCGGTGGGGGCTGGTCCCGTCGTGGACCAAGGAGTCCCAGCGCCTGCCCACTCTGTTCAACGCCCGCGTGGAGACCGCGGCCTCCAAGCCGGCGTTCCGCGCCGCCGTCGCCCGCCGGCACTGCGTGGTGCCGATGGACGGCTGGTACGAGTGGGTGCCCGGTGACCCCGCCTCCCCGGGTGCTAAGGCGGGGCCCAAGCAGCCGTACTTCATGAGCCTGCCGGGCGACCGCGGCCTGTTGATGGCCGGACTGTGGGAGGCGCGGCGCGACCCGGTCGACCCGTCCGTCTCCCAGTTGTCGTGCACGATCCTCACCACCGAGGCGCTGGGCCCGCTCCGGCGCGTCCACGACCGGATGCCGCTGGCCGTCCACCCGGACCTGGTGGCGGACTGGCTCGATCCCGCCGTGATCGGCGACCCCCGCGCGCTGGTCGACGGCGCGGGCGGGGATCTCGGGGAGTGGGCGGAGTCCGTCGAGATCCGCCCGGTCTCCCGGGCGGTGTCGAACGTCCGCAACGAGGGGCCGGAGCTCGTCCGGCCCGTCGACCCCACCGAGGGGATGTTGTTCTAGCGGGACGTCGTGACCGGGGCCGTCACCGCGCCGGTGAGCCGGACCAGCTCCGCGGGGTCGAGTTCGATCTCCCAGCCGCGCCGCCCGGCGCTGCACAGGACCGTGCGGTGACCGAGCGCGGAGGCGTCGACCACCGTGGCCAGGGGACGCTTCTGGCCGATGGGGGAGACGCCACCCACCACGTAGCCGGTGGTCTTCTCTGCGACGTCGACCGGCGCGAGCGTGGCCCTGCCGCACCCGAGGGCGGCGGCCGCGGCCTTGAGGTCGAGCGAAGAGGTCACCGGCAGCACCGCCACCGCCAGCGCGACGCGGGAACCCGCCGGCGGACGCGCTGTCGCCAGGACCAGGGTCTTGAACACCCGGTCGGCATCCACCCCCAGGCGCTCGCCCATCACGCGGGCGGCCTCGTCGCCGTATGCGGTCTCGCCGCTCGCGTCGTAGATGTGGACCTCGTGGGCGACCCCGGCGGCCCGCAGCGCGGCGATCGCGGGGGTCGCCGCGGCACCACCGCGTGCACCACCGCGTGCACCGCCGCGTCCACCCGCCGCGGCACCGCGACCGCTCTTCCTGCCCACGGTCGACCAGCGTAGTTCCCTCACGCTCCGGAATACGGGTGCGGCGGCCCGCGTTGTTCCTGGGCGAGTGCCCCGGGATGGTCCGGGGACGGGAAGGAGGGTGCGATGCGGACCGCGGTCCTCGACGCCCCGGATGTGCGGTTAGACTCCGGGACATCGACAGGTGAGGAGTTCCGGTTGCCGACCGAGTTGCAGCCCGACGAGGCCGACCAGCGCGCCGAGCAGTTCGAGGAGCTGGCCATGCCACTGCTCGACCAGCTGTACGGCGCCGCCTTGCGGATGACCAGGAATCCCGCCGATGCCGAGGACCTGGTGCAGGAGGCCTACGCCAAGGCGTTCGCCGGGTTCCACTCGTTCAAGCCGGGGACCAACTTCCGGGCCTGGATGCACCGCATCCTCACCAACGCTTACATCAACCACTACCGCAAGCGGCAGCGGCAGCCCGCGCAGTACCCGACCGACGAGATCACCGACTGGCAGCTCGCCGCGGCGGCCGAGCACACCTCGACGGGGCTGCGTTCGGCGGAGGTCGAGGCCATGGAGCTGCTGCCGGACGACGAGATCCGTGCGGCGCTGGCCGAGCTCCCCGAGGAGTTCCGGATGGCGGTCTACTACGCCGACGTCCAGGACCTGCCGTACAAGGAGATCGCCGAGATCATGGACACCCCCCTGGGGACCGTGATGTCGCGTCTACACCGCGGCCGCAAGCAGTTGCGGGAACTCCTGCGCGACGTGGCCACCGAGCGCGGCTTCGGCCGTGACCGTGAGGAGGGGGCGAAGTGATGAAGGAGCACGATCCGCGCCTCGACGAGATCGACTGTCGCGCCGCGATGCGCGACCTCTCACTGCTCGTGGATCTCGAATGCGACGACGCTTGCCGTTCGCGCCTCGAGCACCATCTCGCCGGCTGCCCGGACTGCCGGGAGATGTTCCTGTCGGAGCGGCGTCTCAAGGCCAAGCTCTCGAGTTCGTGTTGCGAGAAGGCGCCGTCGGGCCTGCGGGAGCGTCTCATGGTGGAGATCCGGCGTACGACGGTGACCACGACGGACGTCGACGGCACGACCGTGGTGCACCAGCGCACGACGGTGGAGCGGCGCGACCTCACCTAGGAGACTGCTGAACAAAGTGCGTGTA
>NZ_KV824111.1:0-2030 GCF_001815995.1 Dietzia sp. HMSC21D01
GAGCCCCGGCCCGCCGCGGAGGCCGCCGACCGTCGTCGGCGCGCCGGCGCCGTGGTGGGTGTGCTGGCCGCCCTCGCCGTGCTCGCACACGCGCAGGGCATCCCCGACCACCTGCACGACGAGATCCGGCTGGCCTACACCGACACGGACGGCCACGGCGAGCGGGCCGACCGCTACCCGCCCGGCCCCGAGTCCCACTACGCCGAGGTCGACCGCGTCATCCTGGAGTCGTTCCCCGGCCGTGACCGGACCGACCTCGTCGTCGCCAGCACCGCCGACGCGTTCCTGGCCTACCACCCGTACTTCGCCTACCAGGCCGTCACCTCGCACTACGCCAACCCGCTGGGGCGGTACGCCGACCGCAACGCGTCCATGGTCGCGTGGCAGGACGCCACCAGCGGCGACGAGCTGTTCGCGATGATGCGCTCCACGCCGTGGCGCGGCCCCGACGCGATCGTCACGCGCCGGTCGGGCGACGGCTTCACCCTGCGCCTGGCCGAGGACACCTACCCCAACGACCCCAACGTCCGCCGCTTCGGCGTCACCATCCCCGGCGAGGCCGTCGAGGGGGACCACTTCGAGGTCCACGACGTGGGTCCGTTCGCCGTGATCACGGTGCGGTGAGGAGGCTGTGCGGTGATCAGGCGATGACAGCGGAGCGAACGGGAACCGTGGGACGGGGCGACGACGACGAGGTGCACGACACCGACGTCGAGCGTCCCCTCGGTCTGCACCCGTACCCCGGCATGGACCGCGACCGCCGGTGGGCGGTCATCACCGGCTTCCTCGGGGCGGTCCTGGCGATCCTCGCCGGGTTCCTCCCCGTGCACCAGGACACCACGCGGGTGCAGTGGACGGCCGGGCCCGACTACGCCTCGGTCACCGCCCCGCTCGTCTCCGGGCGACCGCTCGACCTCACCATCACCGCACCGTGCGCGCCGCTGGCGCAGGTCCCCGAGAACACGATCGTGTTCTCCACCCTGCCGGAGGGCGCCCCCGGGCGGATCTCCGACGGGCTGGTGGTCCAGCGCGCCGAGGACGCGGCCGGCGACCCGGTCATCGAGGTGGCGGTACGCAACATCACGCTGCTGTCGGTGCCGCTGTCCACCCTGCGTGACCCCGCGTGCGAGACGCTGAACGTGCGCGCCGAGACGGGCATCCTCGTCGCCGAGTTCACCGGCCTCGAGCGCGACCCCGACGACGCCGACGACGCGGTCCGCGCCGCCGTCCCGGGGACCATGCGCCCGCAGGTCACCGGGGTCTTCACCGACCTCACGCCCGTGACCGCGCCCGACGGCCTCGGCGAGTCCACGGTCGAGGTCACCGTCGACTCCCGGTACTCCTCCAGCCCCACCGCGCTCAAACTGGTGCTCATGGTGATCGGGGTGCTCGCCACCCTCGCCTCCGTGGTGTTCCTGCACCGCCTCGACGGCATCGACGGCCGCTCGCACCGCCGCTTCGTCCCGCGGTCCTGGTCGCGACTGTCCGGGGTCGACGGGGTCGTCATCGGCGTCCTGGGCTTCTGGCACCTCGTGGGCGCCAACACCTCCGACGACGGCTACCTGCTCACCATGGCCCGCTCGGCCGGGCCCAGCGGGTACATGGCCAACTACTTCCGCTGGCTCGGCTCCCCCGAGTCCCCGGTCGGCTGGTACTACGAGATCCTGCGCGTGTTCGCCGAGATCTCCACCGCCAGCCCGTGGATGCGGCTGCCCACCCTGCTGTGCGGCATCCTGTCGTGGCTCATCATCAGCCGCGAGGTCGTGCCCCG
This sequence comes from Dietzia sp. HMSC21D01, assembly GCF_001815995.1. Classification (NCBI taxonomy): domain Bacteria; kingdom Bacillati; phylum Actinomycetota; class Actinomycetes; order Mycobacteriales; family Dietziaceae; genus Dietzia; species Dietzia sp. HMSC21D01. The sequence goes on from NZ_KV824111.1 coordinate 1,772, forward strand.
GCTGGGCCGCCTCGCCCGCACCTGGCGCGGACCGCGCTGGACCGGCGCCGCCCTGTTCCTGGCCTTCTGGATGGCGTTCAACAACGGGCTACGGCCCGAGCCGGTGATCGCGCTCGGCGCCCTGCTCACGTGGTCGCTGGTCGAGCGGTCCATCGCCACCCGCCGGCTCGTGCCCGGCGTCGCGGCGATCGGCGTGGCCGCGTTCTCCCTCGGTGCCGGCCCCACCGGGCTCATGTGCGTCGCGGCGCTCGCGGCGGGC
>NZ_KV824112.1:0-4667 GCF_001815995.1 Dietzia sp. HMSC21D01
CGGGGGTCCGGTACCCGCCGTCGGTGGGGGCCGGTGCCTGCTGTGCGCGGGCGGCGCGGGGCGGCCCCGGTCAGGCCGGGGTGACGGGGCGCGCGAAGTCGACGATGAGGCGGGACGTCTCCGCCGGGGCCTCCATGGCCGGGAACTGACCAGCGCCAGGGACGAGCGCGGTGGTGAAGTCGCCGGCCCAGGCCGAGGACGCGCGGACGGTCGCCGGCAGGATGAAGCGGTCCTCGGCACCGCTGATGCCGAGCACGGGCTGCGGCAGAACGCCGGAGACCGCGCGGCGGAAATCGCGCCCGTCCGGCCGGAGCTGGCTGCGCACCATCCAGCGGCGGCTCTCCAGCGACAGGTGGGCCACCTTGGGGATGAGCATCGCCCGCCGGAGCAGGTCGACGGTCTCGCGGAAGTCGTCGGTGCCCGGCCACGCGGGGCCCGAGCGGCTGCGCAGCATCTCCTCGACGTCCGCGGCCCCGTCGCGGGTGAGGCGCCTCTCGGGCAGGCGCGGAAACTGGTCCGCGAGTAGGCGGGGCACGAGCGCCCGCCGTTGGTGTCGGTCGAACAGTGCGGCGCGACGCGTGGCGAGCGGGTGGGGGGACCCGACGACGACTAGGCCCCGCACCGCGCGGGGCCGGCGGTACGCGGCGGTCCACGCGTAGAAGCCGCCCTCGCCCTGTCCGACGATCACGGCCGAGGAATGGCCGAGCGCCCGCACGAGATTCGTGATGTCGGACGCGAGGGTCCAGGCGTCGTATCCGCGCGGCGGTTTGTCGGAGTCGCCGTGGCCGCGCAGGTCGACGGCGACGGCGTGGAAGCCCGCCTCCGCCAGCGCGAGCATGGGCGTGCGCATCGTCCACCAGATTCCGCCGAGGCCGTGGACGAGCAGGACCAGCGGCGGAAACTCCCCGGCGACGGCGTCTGCGGGGAGCGCCTCGGCCACGTGCAGGCGGATGCCGTTGGCCGAGACGTCACGATGCCGCCACGACCCGTCGATCCTGACGATCGACGGGTCGGGCGGCCTGTGAGCGGGCGTTTTCAGTTGCGCACGGGGGGTTCGGGCGTGCTGGTGACCCGCACCGTGTGGGGCCGCTGCGGCTCGGACCCCTTGGGCATGGCCAGCTTGAGGTCCGACACCGAGTCGATGGTGCGCTGCGGCTTACGGATCTTCTTGACCTTGCGGTACCCGAGCAGTCCGCACACCGCGGCCAGAAGGACCAGCACCACGAACACGATGAGGAAACCCATCCAGTCCCAGCTCTTGGTTCCGAACCACAGCGAGATGAGCTTCGCCCACATGAACACGAACGGGAAGAAGGACATCAGGAGGAATACGAGAGCGGCCACGAAGAACCCGGACCCGGTCGCGGCCTTCTTCACCTGCTCGGTGATCTCGGTCTTGGCCAACTCGATCTCGGCCCGCATGAGAGTGGACACGTGGGTCGACGCGTTCTTGACCAGGGTGCCGATGCTGGCGTCGCCCCGGCCGATCGAGTCCGCGTCATGCAGGGGGATCGAGGCCTCGGTCGGCTTGTGCGTTCCCTGGGCGTGGCTCACGGTTGCTCCTCCATTGTCCGGCGACGGCTGCACCGTCATCCATCGTGCCACGTCACGTGGCGACCTTCACCCGCTACCCGGTCATCCGCGCGTGCCCTTCTCGCGGATCTGGTCCATGATCGTCGGATCCGCCAGGGTCGAGGTGTCGCCGCCCTCGCGGCCCTCGGCCATGTCCTTGAGCAGTCGACGCACGATCTTGCCGGAACGGGTCTTGGGCAGTTCCGGCACGATCGTGATGTCGCGGGGCTTGGCGATCGGTGAGATCTCCCGCGACACCTCGGCGCGCAGTTCGTCGATGAGCTTCTGCCGGTCCTCCTCGGCGTCCACGTTCCCGCGCAGGATCACGTAGGCGACGATCGCCTGGCCGGTGGTCTCGTCGTTCGCGCCGACCACGGCCGCCTCCGCGACCGCTCGGTGACCGACGAGCGCCGACTCGACCTCGGAGGTCGAGATGCGGTGGCCCGAGATGTTCATGACGTCGTCGACACGGCCGAGCACCCACAGGGCGCCGTCCGAGTCCAACTTGGCGCCGTCACCGGCGAAGTAGTACCCCTCCTCGGCGAAGCGAGACCAGTAGGTGTCGCGGTAGCGCTCCATGTCGCCCCAGATGCCGCGGAGCATCGCGGGCCACGGCTCGGTGAGGACCAGGAAGCCCTGCTCGTCCGCGGGGACCTCTTTGGCGTCCCCGTCGACGATCGCCGCCGAGATCCCGGGCAGCGGCCGCATGGCCGAACCCGGCTTGGTCTCGGTGATGCCCGGCAGCGGCGAGATCATGATCGCACCGGTCTCGGTCTGCCACCACGTGTCGACGATGGGGGCCTTACCGCCGCCGATGTTCTCGCGGTACCAGCGCCACGCCTCCGGGTTGATCGGCTCGCCGACCGAGCCGAGGAGGCGGATCGAGGACAGGTCGTGGGCTGCCGGGATCTCCTTGCCCCACTTCATGAACGTGCGGATCAGGGTCGGAGCCGCATAGTAGATGGTGACGCCGTACTTCTCGATGATCTGGAAGTGCCGGTGCTCGTCGGGGGAGTTGGGCGTGCCCTCGTAGACGATGCACTCGGCGCCGTTGGCCAGGGGGGCGTACACGCCGTAGGTGTGGCCGGTGACCCATCCGACGTCCGCCGTGCACCAGTAGACGTCCTCGCCGGGCTTGTGGTCGAAGACGTTGTGGTGCGTGTAGGCGGCCTGCGTGAGGTAGCCGCCGGAGGTATGGACGATGCCCTTGGGCTTGCCGGTCGTGCCGGAGGTGTAGAGCAGGAACAGGGGGTGCTCGGAGTCGAAGGCCTCCGGGGTGTGCTCGGTGGACTGCTCGGGGATCACCTCGTCCCACCAGACGTCGCGGCCCTCGGTCCACTCGACGTCGAGGCCGGTGCGGCGCACGACGAGAACGTTCTCCACGGACCGGGCGGGGCCGTCCACGCCCTCGAGATTCCCGGCAAGGGCGTCGTCGACGCCGGCCTTGAGCGGGGCGGGCCTGCCGCGGCGGAACTGGCCGTCGGCGGTGATGACGAGCTTGGCCTCGGCGTCGTCGACGCGCGAGCGCAGGGCCGCGGGCGAGAAGCCGGCGAAGACGACGGAGTGGGTCAGGCCCAGGCGCGCGCACGCGAGCATCGCGATGTAGACCTCGGGCAGCAGCGGCATGTAGATGGCCACCCGGTCGCCGGCCACCAGGCCGAGCGAGCTGAGGTAGTTGGCGGTCCGGCTGACCTCGTCCTTGAGCTCGGCGTACGTGATGTCGCGGGCGTCATCCGTGGGCTCGCCGATCCAGTGGATGGCGACGCGGTCACCATTGCCGGCCTCGACGTGCCGGTCGACGCAGTTGTAGGCGACGTTGAGCTTGCCGCCGACGAACCATTTGGCGACGGGGGCGTCGGACCAGTCCAGCACCTCGGACCATTCGGTGTCCCAGTCGAGACGACGGGCCTGCTCCTCCCAGAACGCCAGACGGTCGTCCGCGGCACTGTCGTACAGATCTGCCTGCGCGTTGGCCTGCGCGGCGAAGTCGGGATCGGGCGCGAAGGACGGGGTGTGTTCGGGAGCGGTCATCAGCGGCTCTCTCTCGGGGATGAGGTTTCACGGACGGCCGGGGTCGCCGCGGCGGACGTGACCAGACCGATGTCTGTGAGCGTAGTCACATGCGACCGGTCGTGTCGGGCAACCCACCCGAGGGGGTATGACGGGGGAGTCCTGCCCGCCACCATCAGTCGCGACGCGGTTCCGGGCCCTTCGGGCCGGCGTCCTCGGACCGGCCCGTGCCCGGGGTCGCGGGGCCCGGGCCGGTGGCCTTCGCGGGCGCGGGGGAGTCGGTGGTCTCCTCGCTGTCCGACGTTCTCGTCGTCGTCGCCCCCTTGCCGTTCCGGCCCGCCGACGCCGGGTCCGCCGCGGCGTCCTCGCCCGCGCCGACGGTCTTGGTGGGGTTTCCCGCTCCGGCCCCCGCGGTCTCCTTCGCGGCGCCCCTCGACGTGGTCTTCCCGTCGTCCTCCGCCGGCTTTCCGGCCGCGCCCGCCGACGGGCCGGACGACTGCGCGGCCGTGCCGCGGAGGCGCGTGGGCGTCTCGATGCCGTAGTACTCGAGCAGCTTGGCCTCCTGCTCGGGGGTGAGGGCGTCCTCGGTGTTGTCGGGGCGCGGGGAGTCGCGGATGACGGCGCGGGTGTGGTCGACGTGGAGTTCGTCGTCGAGGAGCCGCGCCCCGTGGAGGGGGACGATCGCGTCGGCGGAGAAGATGCCGGTCGAGACGGCCGCGAATGTGATCTTGCCGCTGGCGTCGTCCACGTAGACCTGGCGCACCGCGCCGATCTTGGCCCCCGTCGAGTCGAAGGCGGTCGCGTCGAGCAGTGCGTCGAGCTGGTCCTTGAGGTTCACGCGGATCTCCGGGGTGTCGAGGGTGGGCGGGCGGTGCCGGCGCGGGCCCCGACCGGGTGGAGGTGATTACACCAGCTCCACACCGGTTGAGGCAGCTGAAAATTGCCTGTGTCGGCCGATTGTGACCCGATGGGTAACCTCGACCCGTGACCTCCGCAGCTCCCGACCCGCTCGCCCCGCTGACCGCCCTGCCGGGCGTGGCCGAGGCCGCGGACACCGCCCGCGACGCCCTCGCCGCGGTGCACCG
>NZ_KV824113.1:0-2774 GCF_001815995.1 Dietzia sp. HMSC21D01
CGGCGGCGGTCCAGCTGGCCGGCCCGCACCTGCGGTCGGTCCTGCTCGCCGCGCGACCCGCGGTCTGTCGACAGGTCGCGTTCCGCGCGGTCGCGGCCGGGTACCGGGTCGCGGTGGTCACCGACGTCCCCGACCGGTGGCGGCCCCTGACCGCGATCGGCGACGAGTCCCGCTACCGGATCGTCGACCCCGACGCCTCCGACGCGGGAGCCCCGGTCGACGCCGTGATGTGGGATGTCGACGGCCCGTTGACCGAGGGGCGCATCGACGCCCTCGCCGGGCCGGGCGGGCCGGACGTCACCCCGCCCACCGTCGTCCGCGTCGACGCCGACTGGGACCTGCGGGGCGAGCGGCACGCGGACACCGCGGCCCCGCCGGACCTCGTCCTGGACGGGCGGATCGACGGGTGGATCTCGATCGAGCCGCGCGCGGGTGAGTCCCGCCGCGTCTCGGTGGTGGCCGGGCCAGGCGAGGAGGCGTTCGTCGGCCCCCTCACCGTGCCGGGCGAGCTCACACCCGCAGGTGCTGCACCTTCCGCCAGCCCGGATCGTCCGTGACGGTCACCGTCACCTCGCCCTGATCCCAACCGGACGCCGCCACCCGCAGCTGCTCGTGGGCGGGGGTCGTGGAATCGACGTAGAAGTGCAGCAGACGGCGCCCGTCGCAGCTCTCCGCCCCGACGCACTCGCCGTCGCCCTCGAGGCGCTCGACGAGGTGGTCCTCGAGATCCCGCAGGCCGGGCAGCGAGCGAGAGCCGGGCAGGCCCCCGTCCTCGACGTCCGTGTACGGCACGTCGACGGCGACGTGGCGGTCGAATTCCGGCGCCGACAGGGCGACCAGCGGGACGCGGACCACGGCCACGAGCGGGCCCCGGTCGGTGTCCCCGTGGAGGATCTGCCACGCCGGGTCGCCCAGCTCGTCGGTGTTGTCCGCGGCGAGCTCACGCAGGATCCGGGGCAGGTCGGCGAGCGGCACCGCGTCGACGCCAGGCGCGGTGGCATTGGCCCTGATGAGCCCGACCCACGTCTCGACCTGCTCCTCGCCGCACAGGGCGTCCAGCAGGAGGTAGGCGGCGATCGACGAGTCGGCCCCGGTCAGCGCGGTGAACGCCGGGTGGTGGACGGTGACGTCGGCCCGGGACAGCCCCAGGTCCACCACGACCTCGGCGTCATCGAACCCCAGCCGGTGATCGCGGAAGTACATCGCGCAGCCCCGGACCGGCTCACGCAGGTCGGCGAACGACCACGTCTCGTCGGCCCGCGGCGCGGCGGCCAACCACCGGCGCGCGGCGCCCCGCAGCTCGGGCACTCCGGCCGCGGTGACGGTCAGCCGGTGGGGCACCTCCTCGCAGCCCGGGACGAACTCCCACGACAGGCCGGGATCGATGGCCTCGATGAGCGAACTGAGCTCCGCGACCACCCGCCCGGTGACGCCGGAGTCGATCGCCGCGGTGGCCCGGCGCCTGCCGTCGGCGGACCACCAGCGCCAGAAGGTGGTGATGGCCCGGTCCGATCGCGAGCGGGCCGTCTCGATGCGCACGCCGGAGAAGTCCAGCGATCGCGAGAGCTGCCGGGGTCGAGCCGCGCGAATCGCCATGTGTTCTCCTCCCGTGGCCGCGGTCCGTGAATGCGTGTCTCACCCCAGTATCCGGATTACCCGCCGATCGCGCCCGCGCCGACACACCCGGACAGGTCGTAAGGCTGATCGCGGTGCGGGTGCGGCGGGACGGTGACGGTGGCATGGTCGGAGCCATGACCTCCTCCCAGGACCTGGCCGGGCTGTCTTCCGGAGCGCAGCACGGCCGGCGGGTGCTCGTGATCGGCGCGACCGGATACATCGGATCGCGGCTGGTACCCCGGCTCATCACGGACGGTGCCGAGGTCTCGGTGCTCGCGCGCACCCCCGCCAGACTCGACGACGTGCCGTGGAGAGACGAGGTGACCATCCACGAGGGTGGCCTGGGCGATGCCGACGCTCTCCTCGCCGCCCTCCGCGAGACCGACGTGGCCTGCCACCTCGTGCACTCGATGGGTGGCTCCAGGGACTTCGAACGGGAGGAGCGCGAGACCACCGAGCAGTTCGTCCGCGCCGTCGAGGAGGCGGGTGTCGAGCGCATCGTCCACCTGTCTGGCCTCCATCCGGAGGGCGAGGAGGAGCTCTCCCCCCATTTGCGGTCCCGCGCCGAGGTCGCCCGGATCATGCTCGAGTCAACCGTGCCCGCGCTCGTGATCCAGGCCGGGGTGGTAATCGGCTCCGGCTCGGCGTCATTCGAGATGATCCGGCACCTGACCACCCGGCTCCCGGCCATGGTCACGCCCAAGTGGGTGAGCAACCACATCCAGCCCATCGCGATCCGCGACGTCCTGCACTACCTCTCCGCGGCCACCACGGTCCCCCTGTGCGGCGAGCTGGCCCACGGCCGGGCCATCGACGTGGGCGCGCCGGACTTGCTCACCTATGGCGAGATGATGCAGGTCTACGCCGAGGAGGCCGGACTGCGGCGCCGGGTCATGGTCCCCGTACCGGTGCTCACCCCCAAGCTGTCCTCCCACTGGCTGGGACTGGTCACACCCCTCGAGACCGGCCTGGCCAAGCCGCTCGTGGAGTCTCTGCGCTGCGAGGCCGTCGTCGCCAGGGACGACGCCGACGAGGTGCTCGGGCCCCCGCCGGGCGGGCGCACGACCTACCGCGACGCCCTGCGCGAGGCGCTCCGGGTCCCGCACGGTCCGGCGCGGCCACCCCTGTGGGAGGGCGCGGATCCGCTCGGCGACCCC
>NZ_KV824114.1:0-3171 GCF_001815995.1 Dietzia sp. HMSC21D01
CCCCACCTACACGAGCTCGACACAGCGATCGCGCAACACCTGCACGGCGCCGAGGCCGCAGCATGACCCCGCGAGTCGGAGGGTCGGCTCCGCCTGCGCCGCCTCGCCCGGCTTCGCGGCCCGGGCGCCGAGGAACCGGGTCAGCGCCGGACGATCACCATCCGGGACCCCACCTCGCGGACGTCGAACAGCGCGGGGTCGTCGAACTGGCGAGGAACGAACACGATCTCCTCCCGCACATTGTTCTGGCTCTGCGGCATCACGTTGACCATGGCCGGGAAGATCCACCGCCGGGAGCCCTCCCGGTCCAGCACCAGCACGTCGGGTCCGCGGAACGAGCTCGAGTCGATCGCCGCGGTCAGCTCGCCCGGCGAGTCGGTGTCGGACCAGCGGCGGATCTCGTCGAGCCGCGCTTCGTACCGGCCCGCCGGGGTCGCATACGCCTGCGCCGGGGCCTGGAACGTGTGGAAGGGCCGGTACGCGTAGAGCGACGGGTCCGCGGTCAACACCACCAGGTCGGACGGCGTGCGATCGTCGGTCATCTCATCGATCGCCCCCAGGACGTCGTGCGGCACCCCGGGGTTCTCCCGCGCCACCGCGGCGAAGTGCGCGTCCTCGTCGGAGACGTGCTGCACCAGCTGAACGGCGGCGAGCCCGGCCACCACCACCGCGGCCGCGGTCACCCGCCCGCGGGACGGCCCGGGGGAGGTGCGGATCGCCCACCGAGCCAGGGTGAGCGCGCCGACGATCCCCGCCAGCGCGAGCGCCAGGGTCACGACGGGGATCATGCGGAACGGCAGCAGCGTGCTCCCGGTGACCGCACGCAAGCCGGACAGGACGTACCAGCCGAGGGCGGCGACCACGGTCAGTGCGAGCGCCCGCGCCAGCACGAGCCGGCGCCCGGAGGAGGGGAGCGGTCCGGTGTCACGGAGCGCGGTGTCTGTGTCGGTGCCGGCGCCGACTTCGTGGCCGGCCGCGGTGTCGGCGCCGACTCGCGCCCGCATCGACTCCGCCGCACGCGCGGTCGCCGCCCCGGCGCCACCGGGCCACACGGTGACGACCAGCCACACCGCCCCGACGAGACACAACAACCCGGCCGCGGACGGCTCGAACATCGGCAGCGGCCACCGCGACGCCACCTCGGGCGCGAAATCGTTGGCCACCGACGGTTCGGTCTCCGCCCCGCCGAGCACGGCGAGCAGGTAGCGGTGCCAGAACACCAACGCGATCGCCGCGGAGATCGCCGCCATCGCCGCGAGTCGGCCGAGCAGTGCCCCGACCACGGCGCGGTCGGCGCGGTGGTACCAGGCGTGGAGGACGACGACGAGGCCCACCATCAGCGCGGCGAAACCCGCGATGAGCGTGTACCCGAGGGCGGCCCAGCCGAGGTAGACCCCGATGGTCATGACCAGCGGCCACGTGGGCCGGCGGTCTGCCGAGGTCTCCGCCCGGGCCGCGGCGGCGCGCGCGCAGAGCAGGAACGTCGCCACCACGACCTGCGGGAGCAGGCAGATGAGGATCCACGAGTACGGCTCGTAGGCGTTGGTGTGACCACCGATCACGGAGGTGGCGAGGCCGAACAGGACGGCCAGCCGGGCGGGGACGAGCCAGCGCCAGGCCACGAACGCGATCGCGCCGGCGATGGCCATGGTGAGGATCGCGTACGGCTTGTAGAAAGTCCACCCCTCGACTCCGGCCATGGCCGCGAGGCGCCCGCCCACCCAGAACCACTGCGGCGGATAGAACGGCGCGGCGTCGGCGTAGAAGGGGTCGGCGATCGCGGGGGAGTCGGCGAAGCGGGTGACGTAGGCGACGCGGTTGAGCTGATCGCCACCCAGGCCGAAGAGGTAGTGGGGGGTGCCGTTCAGGAGGAGGCTCAGGTGGGAGGACGCGAGGAACGCGGGGCCGACCGTGCCCAGTGCCCACAGGGTCCGGGGGCCGGTCGAGCGGCGGAGCAGCAGCCATCCGGCCGCGATGACGACCAGCGCGGCGAGCGTTCCGCCGAACGTCTCGGGCAGCCAACTGGGCTCGGCGAACGGCAGGGAGTCGATGGCGAGGTAGGTCGCGGCCCCGACGAGCCCGGCCACCAGGAGCGCGGCGAGAAGCTCGGCGCCGCGGCGGACCAGGGGACGCAGCTCGGTCATGCGGCCGCTCCGTGTCGCCGCGCCGCCACGATCAGGCCCACCACGTGGAGTGCGACCCCGATGCCTGGCCCGGCGAGCAACGCGACCGCCGCGCGCACGTCGAGTGGGCCGGGGACGGCCACCAGCAGCGCCGCCGCCGCGATCACCGCGACCCACCAGCCGGCGTTGTAGAGCAGATGGCGGTCAAAGGCGAGGGCGGCATTCCCGGTGACCATGAGTGCGGCCGTACCGACGGAGGCGGCGGTGAGGGCGGCGAGGACGGCGCCGGGCAGCTCGAAGTCGCCGCCGAACAACACGCGGATCAGCCACGGGCCGATGAGCCACGCGGCGCCCGCGCCGACGACGCCGACCGCGGTGACCAGGAGGAGCGGCGCGGCCAGCGACCGCGGTCCCCGGGCGCGGCGCTCGACGAAGTAGACGATGATCGCGCTCTGGAAGCTGGTCAGCGGCACGAGCAGCGGGGCGCGGGTGAGGGTGATGGCCAGGATGACGGCCCCGACGAGCGGGGCGGGATCGGAGTCGCGGACGGTCGCGGTGACGAACAGCGGGAAGCCGGTGACCAGGGCGGAGGTGCCCGCGGAGGCGAGCATCGCGGTGGCGGTGTTGCGCCAGAAGCGTCGGTGTCCGGCGTCGACGGCGGAGCGCAGCGCGGTGCGGGTGCCCGGGGAGACGGCGATGAGCACGGCCCAGGTCACCGCGCCGGCGACGGTGGCCACCGCGAACCCGATTCCGGCGTCGCCGAGCCACCATGCGATGCCGGCGACGGCCAACCGCAGCGCGGCGTCGACCGTGAGCAGGACCGCGTACAGCCCCCACCGCTCGGTGCCGGAGAGGGCGCCGGCGGTGGCGGCCTGGAGCGTGAAGCCGAGGATGCCGAACGCCATGATCGCCACCCCCGCGCCGGAGAAGGTGGGCAGGCCCAGCGATGGCCACAGGGGTGCGCTCACCGCGACCGCGGCGGCGAGAATCAGGCCGAGGGCGAGGCCGGCGGGCAGCAGCCGCACGGCGCCCCGCGGCGTGGTCGCCA
>NZ_KV824115.1:0-7436 GCF_001815995.1 Dietzia sp. HMSC21D01
GAGCCACAGCGCGAGGGCGGCCAGCGCGGCGGCGGCCGCGAGCGACACCGCGAGCGGGAGCGGGGACGACTCGCCGAACGGCCGGGTCAGCCCGTGCCAGCCGAGCGGGGACGCCCAGCTCAGCCAGTTCTCCTCGGCGTCGCCGATGCCGCGCGTGACGAGGGACAGTCCGGCCACCGCGAGGGAGGCCGCCCAGACGGTGCGGTGGTGCGCGAGGACCTGGGCGAGGACGGCGGTGGCCGAGGCGTAGACCCAGCCGGTGGCGACGATCGAGGCCACGTACAGCGCCGCGCCGCCGCGGTCCACGTCGAGCGCCAGCGTCGCGGCCCAGAGGCCGGCGCCCAGTGCGAGGAAGACCCCGGCGACGACGACGAGGGCCGCCGCCACCGGGGCGAGCCGGCCGACCCCGCCCGCGACGAGGAGTTCCGATCGTCCGGACTCCTCCTCCCGCCGGGTGGAGCGCGCGGTCAGGGCGATCGCCATGAGCGGGACCCCGAAGCCGACGAGGAACGAGTACTCGTTCATCACCACTCCGCCCGGGGTGTCGAGGCCGGCCACCCGACCTGTGAGCATGACCATCGTCTCGCCGACGGAGGCGCTGTACGCGGCGAGCTCCTCCGGGGTGTCGTAGAGCGTGGCGATGGACAGTCCGGTGGCGAGGAACAGTGTGACGGCCCCGACGACCCAGGCGACCATCGCCGGCCAGCCGGTCCGGAGCGCGATCCGGCTGAGCAGGCCGGTACCGGCCAGGCGTGCGCCGACGAGGGGTGCGCTCATCACCGGGCTCCGGAGTAGGCGCTGAGGAAGAGGTCGTCGAGGCTGGGCGGGGTCGCGGTGAGGGTGTGGACGCCGGCGGCGTGGAGGATGCCGGTGACCTCCCCGAGCGCGGGCGCCGGGACGTGGCAGCGGATGTCGAACCGGCCGTCGCCGGCGTCGCCGATCCGCAAGTCGTCGACGCCGCTCACACGCTCGAGCGCCCGCGGGTCGGCGTCGGTGACGGCGTGGACCTCGGTCGTGGTGTGGCGCCGCAGATCGGCCAGCGTGCCCGAGCTGACGGTCCGCCCGTCGCGGATGATGCTCACGCGGTCGGCGAGCGCCTCGACCTCCCCCATGATGTGACTGGACAGCAGCACGGTCGCACCCGCGTCGACGGCCTCGCGCACGCAGTCCTGGAAGACCCGCTCCATGAGCGGGTCCAGGCCGGAGGTGGGTTCGTCCAGCACGAGCAGGTCGGCACCGGAGGCCAGCGCGGCGATGAGCGAGACCTTCTGCCGGTTGCCCTTCGAGTAGTCGCGGGTGCGCCTGGTGGGGTCGAGGCGGAACCGCTCGACGAGCTCGTCGCGCCGGGCCGGCTGGAGCCCGCCCAGCGACCGGCCCACCAGGTCGATGCACTGGCCGCCCGTGAGCCGCGGCCACAGCGTGACCTCGCCGGGGACGTAGGCGACCCGCGAGCGCAGCCGGACGGCGTCGCGCCACGGGTCGGCGCCGAACACGGTCGCGGTGCCGGAGTCCGCGCGCACGAGCCCCAGCAGGACGCGGATGGTGGTGGACTTGCCGGCGCCGTTGGGACCGAGGAACCCGTGGATCTCGCCACGGCGGACCTCCAGGTCCAGCCCGTCGAGGGCCCGCACTCCCCCGAACGTCTTGACCAGCGCCTCGACCCGGATGACGTCGTCGTCTTCTGAACGCATGACCAGCTCCTTCGACCAATCACCCTCGATCATCCCGCGTTCCACGCCACAATGTGGCCATGCGCCCCGCACCGTCACTCTCCGGAATGTCCGGCCACCGTGCCTTCACGCCGTCGCTCGGCGACCGACTGACCAAAGCCGTCATGACGGCCGCCGGATATCTGCCCGGCCCCCTGCTGCGCCCCGTGGCAGGTGCTCCCCGGCGCGTCGACGGACAGGTCCTCGACCCGCACTTCCAGGCCGGGCTCCGGGTCATCTCGCTCATGTCCGAGGGGGAATACCAGGACCTCACCCTCGAGCGGGCGCGCGCCGTCGTCGAGAGGTCGGCCTACACCGTCTCGGGGAAGAAGATCGACCTCGCCGTCGTCACCGACATCGTCCTCCCGCTCGGCGGTGACGATCCCGACCGCGTCGACCTGCCCGCACGCCTGTACTCGCCCGTCGACGGCGACGAGGCGCTGCCGGTCCTGGTGTACTTCCACGGCGGCGGGTGGGTGCTCGGCAGCATCGACTCGCACGACGCGACGTGCCGCTACATCGCCTACACCGGCCGCCTCAAGGTCATCAGCGTGGACTACCGGATGGCGCCCGAGTTCCTCTTCCCCACCGCCGCCGAGGACGCCCTGGCCGCGTTCCGGTACGTCCGCGACCACGCCGCCGAACTCGGCGTGGACCCGCAGCGCATCGCGGTGGGCGGCGACAGCGCCGGCGGCAACCTCGCCGCGGTGGTGTGCCAGCAGACCCGCGACGCGGGTGAGAAGACCCCGGACTTCCAGCTGCTGTTCGTCCCGGCGACGAACATGTCCGCCCGGACCCGCTCCTACGAACTGTTCGGCGAGGGGTACTTCCTCACCCGCGGCAACATGGACTGGTACGAGCGCACCTACATCCGCTCGAACGACGACCGGCTCGATCCCCGCGCGTCTCCCCTGCTGGCCACGGACTTCTCGGGGCTGCCGCCCGCGCACGTCGCCACGGGCGGGTTCGACCCGCTGCGCGACGAGGGCGAGGCGTACGCCCGCCGGATGGCCGACGCCGGGGTGCCGGTATCGCTGCGGCGCCACGCCACGCTGGTCCACCCGTTCGTCAACGCCGTGGGCGCGACCCCTCTCGCCAGGGCGGCGCTGTCCGAGGCGGTGGGCGGAATGCGGATGGCGTTGGCCTACTGACCTTTCGCGCCGGTGTCGCCTCGTGATCGCCGGCGAGACCGATCGGCCGCGGGAACCGGTGCCGGTCAGTCCCGCCCCGGCACCACCATCGGGGTGCCGGTCACCGGGTCGGGGACGACCACGCACTCCATGCCGAACAGCTGCTCGACCAACGCCGGGGTGACCATCTCGCGCGGGGGGGCCGCTCGCGACGATCCGACCGTCCCGCATCGCCACCAGGTGATCGCCGAACCTCGACGCCTGGTTGAGGTCGTGCAGCACCGCGACGACGGTGCGACCGGCGGTCACCAGCTCGCGCAGGAGTCGGAGCAGGTCGTACTGGTGGGAGCTGTCCAGGAACGTCGTCGGTTCGTCCATCAGCAGGTAGGGCGTCTCCTGCGCCAACACCATCGCGATCCAGGCGCGTTGCCGCTGGCCGCCGGAGAGTTCCGACACGAGCCGATCCGCGAGATCCGCGACCCCGGCCGCCGCCATGGCCCTGGCGACCGCGTCCTCATCGGCCCGCAACCAGGTGTTGAGCATCGACTGGTGCGCGTAGCGGCCCCTGCCGACCAGTGCCTTCACCCGGATCCCCTCCGGGCTGATCGCACTCTGGGGCAGGAACCCCAGTTCCCTGGCGACCTCCCTGCTCTTCCAGATCCGCAGGGGCCGACCGTCGACCTCGACGACGCCCGCCCGGGCCGGCTGCAACCGGACCAGCGAGCGCAGGAGGGTCGACTTCCCGCACGCGTTGGGTCCGACGATCGCGGTGAACGCGCCGTGCGGCACCTCGAGATCGAGGTTCTCCACGACGAGCCGGTCACCGTAGCCCAGGCTCAGTCCTCGCGCGCGCAGGCGGGTCATCGGCGGATCTCCTTCTCGTTAACGGGTATCGCCGAGGAGTCACACGATGTCGAGCAGAGGACAGACCCTGGCTCCGACCGCCCTCCCCCTCGCGAGTTCGGTCGGGGAGATCGCCGTCCAGGAGTTCGGTTACGGGCTGGGCCCTCCGACCGGGATCCTGGTACTGCGCTATCCGCCGGATCGGATCGTGCCGGACTTCCGCGAGGACCGCGACGATTTCGTCCATCAGCTCTTCTGGTCACCCGACGGGGTCCTGGTCGTCCGGCGCGGGGATTGCTCCCGCTTCATCTCCTCCGGCGAGATGCTGTGGATCCGTTCCGGCGTGGCGGCCGAGGTGCGGGGTCTGCGATCCCAGACGGTGCTCCGGATGGCCCTGCGGTCCGTTCCTCCGACCCTCACCGCGCTGGCCGCGGCCGCCCTGACCCCCGCCGAGGAGGTCGGTGCGCGGCTGCTCGAGATCGCGCGCCCCGGGGTCGAAGAGCCCGAGGGGCTGCGCGCTCGCGTCGACATCCTCGACGGGTTGGCCGCGGCACCCGCCGTGCCCGTGGACTTCCGGACGGCGGCCGACACCCCGGCGCACGTGGTGGCGCGCGCTTTGCTCGCCGATCCCGCCGACGACACCCGATTGACCGGCTGGGCCGGGAGGTTGCACGTGAGCCCCAAGACCCTGCAGCGCGACCTGGAGCGGGTGTTCGGGGTGTCGTTCACCACCCTGCGGACCCGGATCCGGTTGCGCGCCGCGGCGGCCTACCTCCACGACCGTTCGGTCACCGAGACGGCGCACCTGGTCGGCTACGCGAGCGCCTCCGCATTCGTCACCGCATTCACCAGGGAATACGGGCAGACCCCGGGGGAGTTCTCCGGCGGTGGTGGGGCCAGCGGGGCTCGAACCCGCGACCAGCGGATTATGAGTCCGCGGCTCTAACCAACTGAGCTATAGCCCCTCGCGTGACGGGCGTCTCGCCCACACGCGCGGCGCAATCGTAGCAAGGCGTCAGGTCGCGCCGTCCGGCCACCAGACCTCACGGACGTCCGCCAGACCGTCCTCCACGACTGCGGGCGGCTCGTCCCACACCTGCACCCGCCGCGTGGGCGCCTCGTAGGCCGGCGAACCGGGGTCGCCGGAGCGGACGAAGTCCACCCACGAGCCGTGCATCGCCGCGACCAGGTCCGGCGGAACGGGCGCGTCGAGGAACGCGCGTACGTTCGCGGCCTCGGGAACAGACCAGAAGAACGGCAGGTCCGCGCAGTGCACCGCCCCGCGGCCCGCCGCCCACCGGAAGTCGTACACCCACGTCGGTCCGCCCGCCGCGATGCGGGTCTCGACGGCCCGCACGACAGTCGAGTGGATGGTCGCCGCGTCGACGACCGCCCCCACCGCTCGACGCAGCGACCGTCCCGATGACTGGCGGGCCAACGCGCGCAGCCCCGTGGTGGGGAGCTCCTGCGAACGCAGGATCATCGCCGCGCCCGGCACCAGCGCGGGGCCCGGGAGCGCGCGGACGAGCCCCTCGAACTCGGTGGCCGTGGAACCGATGAGCAGCGGCACCCCGAGCCCCGGCCCCTCCCCGACCCCCTCGAGCGGCGGCACGGGGACCGTCTCATCGCCGATGGTCGGCCGGAACGGCATGAGGAACGGGTTGTCCCTGCGGAGCCGACGGTGGAACTCGTCGACCGCGCCCCGGCCGCCCGCCGCCAGCTCGGCAGCCGTCGCTCCCTTGGGGGCCTGCGCGGCCGGCGACCTCAGCACTGCGGGCGACGAGGCGATCCCCCGGTGGAACAGCCCGGCCGCCAGCGGCGAGGCCAGCAGGCACAGCACGGCACCGCCGCCCGCCGACTGGCCCGACACGGTGACCTGCCCGGGGTCACCGCCGAAGGCCGCGATCTCGTCGCGCACCCACTCCAGCGCCATGATCCAGTCGCGCACGCCGCGGTTGTCCGGGGCGTCGGGGAACGAGGTGAAGCCCTCCACGCCCAGCCGGTAGCCCACGGACACCACGACGATCCCCGCCCTCGCGAACGCGGTGCCGTCGAACCACGGCTGATGCGAGGAGCCCGACTCCCAGCCGCCGCCGTGGATCCACACCAGGACCGGATGCCCGGTCCCCTCGGGTGGCGCCCACACGTCCACGTGCAGGATGTCCGTGCCCGCGACGATCGGCTCCGGGATCGCCGGATCGGGATCGAAGCGCAGGCGCTGGGCGGTGGCCGCCGGCCGCGTCGCGTCGCGGACCCCGGTCCAGGGGCTCCGCCTGACGGGGGCCGCGAAGCGCATATCGCCGACCGGGTCCTCGGCGTACGGGATGCCGTAGAAGCGGACCACGTCCCCCAGGTCGGTCCCGCGGACGCGGCCGGTGGACACGGTGACCTCGACGGCGCTTCCTGCTCCGGGACGACTCATGGCGTCAGAGTAGCGAGACCGCCCGGATCGGCCGGGAATCCCTGCTACGAAGAACAGATGACGACCGACAGGAATCAGATCATCGAGCGGCTGGCCGACGTCGCCAGCGCACTGGATACCCGCGACTGGGACGCGCTCGGGGCGCTGTTCACCGAGACCGCGACGGGGTACGGGGCACGGGGCCGCGAGGCGGTCGTCGAGCGGGTCCGCGATCATCTGGGCGGCTGCGGGCCCTCACAGCACCTGCTGGGTAACCACCGCGTGGAGGTCGGGTACGAGGGCGACCCGGACCGCGCCCGCAGCCTCACCTACGCCCGCGTGCTGCACCTCGGTGCCGACGACCTCGCGGGACGGTCCTGGGAGTGCTTCGGCGAGTACTCCGACCTGTGGGAGCGCACAGGCGAGGGCTGGCGGATCACCTCACGGCGGTTCGACGTGCGCTTCGACCTCGGCGACCCGAGCGTCCTGCGCCGCGGCTGAGACGGGAAACAGAAGAGGGCCCGCGGCGACAACGCCACGGGCCCTCTCCGAAGGAGCTCCCCCAATTGGACTCGAACCAATAACCCTTCGATTAACAGTCGAATGCTCTGCCAATTGAGCTATGGGGGATTGCTACCGGCCTTCCGGCTGCTGTGCCGGATACCGAGAAACCACCTTAGTGCGAACCACGCTGAGGAACCAAATCGGCAGGTCACGCGATGTCCGGCGTGGCACCGACCGCCTGCTCCAGCAGGCCGCGCCGGTACTCTTCCAGCGCCACCAGATCACCGAAGAGTGCCGAATACCCCTCCGGGTCCTCCGCCGGACTCATCCGCTGCACCTTGGACTTGAGGTCGGCGATCTGCCCCGACACCCACACCTCCTGAAGGCGCGCGAGCACCCCGGAGATGTAGCGCGGCAACGCCTCCTCCGACACGCGCAACGTCTCCACCGCGAGCACCCCGACCAGACGACGCAGGCCCTCGTCCTCCAGCCCCTGCGACACCTCGGCCACCCAGTTGACGCCGCTCTTGCCGGCCGCACAGCCCCCGGCCCGAGACAACGCCTCCGCGATCGCCGCGTACGCCGGGTGGGTGTAGCACTCGTCCGGCAGCGAGTCGAACAACGGGCCCGCCAGGCCCGGGTACTGCAGGGCCGCCTTCACCGCCTCGCGTTGGGGCCACAGCACCGGATCACCGGGGGCGGGAATCGGCACGCCTTTCGGCACCTCCGGAGTCCGCGGGGCGTCGCCGCCGCCGACCTCGTCGTCGTCGTACCCCCCTCGACCACGACCCACGCCACCACGCTCGGCCGCGTCCCATCCCGGGCGGGCTCCCCCGCCCGGTCCACCCG
>NZ_KV824116.1:0-5150 GCF_001815995.1 Dietzia sp. HMSC21D01
CCGCGCACCCCGCCTGGCGCCCGCCGCTCACCCCGCCCAGGGAGCGTCGCCGCCGCCCCACGTGAACGCGGCCTTGTGCACGCACTCGTCCCACTCGGCGTCGGGGTCGGAGTCGATCGTGATGCCGCCGCCCACCCCGAACTCGCAGCGCCCGTCGGGGCCGATCTCGAGGGTGCGGATGGCCACCGACAGGTCGAGCACGCCGGGCCCGGCCAGGCCGATCGCGCCGCAGTGCAGGCCGCGGGCCCGCGGCTCCCGCCCGGAGATGAGTTCCCGCGCCCGGAGTTTGGGCGTGCCGGTGACCGAGGCGGGCGGGAACGTCGTCTCCACCAGCTCGTCGTGGGGCACGCCGGTGCGCGCGGCGACGGTGGACACGAGGTGCCACACGCCGGGCGCGGGGTGCACGGCGAGCAGCTCGGGCACGGTCACGGTCCCGAGGTCGGCGGTCCGTCCGAGATCGTGGCGGACGAGGTCGACGATCATGATGTTCTCCGCGACGTCCTTGCCCGACGCGCGCAGCAGGGCCGGGTCGGCGTCCAGCGGCAGCGTGCCCTTGATGGGCGCCGAGCGCACGTCGCGGCCGCGGCGCGTCAGGTACGTCTCCGGTGACAGCGACACGACCGCGCCCCACTCGCCGGCCAGGTACGCCGCCCGCCGGGCCCGCGTCCGCCGCCACAGGGCGCTGAACAGCGCGATCGGCTCGCCGTGCAGGCGGCCGTCCAGCCGCGTGGACAGGCAGGCCTGGTAGATCTCGCCGGCCCTGATCGCCTCGAGGCAGGCCGTGACCGACGCCCGGTGCGCCTCCCGATCCGGTGCGTCCCAGTCGAGGGTGGGGACCTCGTCGTCGTCGCCCCCTCCCCCCGGTCCGGGGGCGAGCTCGCGCGCGTCGGGGACCGTGCCCCGCGCGGTCCACCGGCCGTCGTGGCCCAGCACGAGCACCCCGTCGGCGCGCCCGGAGACCGCCTCGGGCAGGAGGCGTCTGGCGCCGGAGGGCACGTCGGGGTAGGAGCGGAAGCCCAATGTGAGGCCGGGGTCGGCGTCGGTGCCGGGGGAACCGTCGGTGCGGGTGGTGTCGGGGTCGACGACGACGAGGGCATCGGTCCCGAACGCGTCGGCGGGCGCGACGGGCGCCAGCCGGGCCGACGGGGCGATCACCGCGGCCGCGCCCAGCCAGTCCCCGAGGAACGCGGCCGGTGGCGGCAGGCCCTCGCGCTCGGCACGGCGCGCGCAGGCGTTCAGGACGCTGAGCGGATCCGGCGGCATCTCCGCCCACGTGTGCACCCGTCCAACCTGGCAGATCGCCCGCGGCGGGGTCCAGCCGGGGGCCGGGTGAAAGGGAGTTTAACCCTCCCTCGGGTCAGATCCGTGCTAGGCCTGTCAGGGTGACCACCAACGACGAGAAGACTCCATCTCCTCCGCCCTCCGATCCCCCCGTGGCCGGCGACGCCGTGTTCCCGCGGGGCCTCAGCCTGGGCGTGTTCGTCCCCGCGCTCGTCCTGGTCGGCGCGGTGCTCGTCTGGGGACTGGGCTTCACGGGCTCCTTCCAGTCGGCGGCCACGGCCGCGTTCGACTGGACCGCCCGGAGCGTGGACTGGCTGTTCGTGCTGGCGGCGACCGTGTTCGTGGCGTTCGTCCTGTGGCTGGCTCTCAGCAAGTACGGCAACGTGCGCCTGGGCGGTGACGCCGAGCGGCCGCAGTTCCGCACCACCAGCTGGATCTCGATGATGTTCGCGGCCGGCATGGGCATCGGCCTGATGTTCTACGGCGTGTCCGAGCCGCTGAGCCACTACATCGACACCCCGCCCGGCGCCCGCCCCGGCGTGACCACCGCGATGGCCACCACCACCTTCCACTGGACCGCCCACGCGTGGGCGGTGTACGCGGTGGTCGGGCTGGCCCTGGCGCTCACCGCCTACCGCTACGGCGGGCGGCACCTCATCTCCAGCGCCTTCGTCCCGCTGATCGGGCCGAAGCGCGCGCTGGGCTGGCAGGGAAAAGTCCTCGACATCCTGGCGATCTTCGCCACCGTCTTCGGCACCGCGGCCTCCCTGGGTCTGGGTGCGCTGCAGATCCGCGCGGGTCTGGCCGAGACCGGCACCGTCTCCGCCGAGAGCGCGGCCGTCGCCGTGGGCATCATCATCGTCCTGGGCCTGTGCTTCGTGGCCTCGGCGGTCTCCGGCATCGACCGCGGCATCCAGTTCCTGTCCAACACCAACATGGTCCTCGCCGTGGCCCTGGCGCTCTTCGTCCTGGTGGCCTCGGGCTCCGCGGTGTTCATGCTCGACCTCGTTCCCACCTCGCTGGGCGGGTACATCGGCACCTTCTTCGACATGGCCTCGCGCACCGGCGCGAGCGTCGAGGGCACGGCCGGTGAGTGGCTGTCCGGCTGGACGGTCTTCTACTGGGCGTGGTGGATCTCCTGGTCGCCCTTCGTCGGCATGTTCCTGGCCCGCATCTCGCGCGGCCGCACGATCCGCGAGTTCGTGATCGGCGTGATGATCGTGCCCAGCGTGCTGAGCATCCTGTGGTTCTCCATCTTCGGCGGCGCCGCCCTGGACCTCGAGCTCAGCGGGCGCAGCATCTACGGCGACGGCGACTCGACCCTGCAGCTGTTCGCCCTGTTCGGCGAACTGCCGTTCACGACCATCCTGTCGTTCGTCGCGATCGTCCTCATCTCGATCTTCTTCATCACCGGCGCCGACTCGGCCTCGATCGTCATGGCCGGCATGTCCGAGAACGGCGCGGAGGAGCCCAAGCGGTGGCTGGTCGTGCTGTGGGGCGCGCTCACCGCCGCCGTCGCGATCCTCATGCTGCTGCCCGGCCTGCGGGAGGGTGAGCCGGAGACCGCGCTCAACAGCCTGCAGAACCTCACGATCATCGCCGCGTCCCCGTTCGTGCTGGTGCTGGGCGCGCTGTGCGTCGCGATCGTCAAGGCGCTGACCAGCGACCCGTTCATCACCGAGAAGGTCTACCTGCTGCCGAGATCGGAACGCCGCCGCCGCGACAAGCGGCTGTCGCGTGCTGGCACGCCGGCCACCGCTCCCGCCGCCGGGGGGACCTCCACCTCCGGTGACGGGTCCACCACCACCTAGTCTGTAGGTATGGCGAAGACAGTCCTCACCGCGGTCGCATGGCCGTACGCGAACGGCCCCCGACACATCGGACACGTCTCGGGGTTCGGGGTGCCGTCGGACGTCTTCTCGCGCTACCAGCGCATGGCCGGCAACGACGTGCTCATGGTCTCCGGCACCGACGAGCACGGCACCCCGTTGCTCGTGCAGGCCGAGAAGGAGGGCGTGCCCGTCCAGGAACTCGCCGACCGCTACAACCGCGTGATCGTCGACGACCTGGCCGGGCTCGGCCTGAGCTACGACCTGTTCACCCGCACCACCACGCGTAACCACTACGCGGTGGTGCAGGAGCTGTTCCGCGGGCTGCACCGCAACGGCTACATGGTCGCCAAGACCACCACTGGCGCGGTGAGCCCGTCGACGGGGCGCACCCTGCCGGACCGCTACATCGAGGGCACCTGCCCCATCTGCGGCGACGACGGCGCACGCGGCGACCAGTGCGACAACTGCGGCAACCAGCTCGACCCGGCGGACCTGAAGAACCCACGCTCGCGCATCAACGGCGAGACTCCGAAGTTCATCGAGACCGAGCACTGGTTCCTCGACCTGCCGGCGCTGGCCGACTCGCTGGGGGACTGGCTCAAGGGGCGCGAGGAGTGGCGGCCCAACGTCCTCAAGTTCTCCCTCAACCTGCTGGAGGACCTGCGCCCCCGCGCTATGAGCCGCGACATCGACTGGGGCATCCCCATCCCCGTGGACGGCTGGTCCGACCGCGGCGACAAGAAGCTCTACGTCTGGTTCGACGCCGTGGTGGGGTACCTGTCCGCGTCCATCGAGTGGGCGTGGCGCGCCGGTGAGCCCGAGGCGTGGCGCCGCTGGTGGACCGACCCCGAGGCCGTGTCCCACTACTTCATGGGCAAGGACAACATCACGTTCCACTCCCAGATCTGGCCGGCCGAGCTCATCGGCTACGACGGCCGGGGCGCCCGCGGCGGTGAGCCGGGGGCGCTGGGCGCGCTCAACCTTCCCACCGAGGTGGTCTCGAGCGAGTTCCTCACGATGTCCGGGTCCAAGTTCTCGTCCTCGCGCGGCGTCGTGATCTACGTGCGGGACTTCCTGGCCGAGTTCGGCCCCGACGCGCTGCGCTACTTCATCGCCGTGGCCGGGCCGGAGAACCAGGACACCGACTTCACCTGGGACGAGTACGTGCGCCGCACCAACGCCGAGCTCGTGGGCGGCTGGGGCAACCTCGTCAACCGCACCGTGTCCATGGCGCACAAGAACTTCGGCGAGATCCCGCGGCCGGGCACCCTCACCGACCTCGACGCCGAGCTGCTGCGCGACGCCGAGTCCGCGTTCGCCACCGTCGGCGCGCACCTCGAGCGCTCCCGGTTCAAGGCCGGCGTCACCGAGGCCATGCGGATCGTGGGCGCGGCCAACCGCTACATCGCCGCCACCGAGCCGTGGAAGCTGGCCAAGGAGCCCGAGCAGCGTGAGCGCCTGGGCACCGTCCTGCACACCGCGCTGCAGGTGGTCTCCGACGCCAACACACTCCTCACCCCGTACCTGCCGTCCGCCGCGCAGCAGATCCACGGCGCGATCGGTGGGCAGGGCGTGTGGGCCGCCGCGCCGCAGGTCCACGAGGTCACCGACGACATGCCGGTCGAGCTCGTCGGCGAGGGCCTGCCCGCCGCCGGACGCACGTACCCGGTGATCATGGGGGACTACGCCGCCGAGCAGGCCCGCTGGGGACGCACCGCGATCGCCCCCGGCACGCCGCTGGCCAAGCCGAGCCCGCTGTTCGCGAAGGTCGATCCCGAGCTGGCCGAGACCGGGCCGACCTGGGCGCCCATCCAGCATCCGACCGACGGTGGGGAGGGCTGAGCGCCCGCCATGGGTAAGCGCAAGTCCCGCCCGACCCCTGTCCTGCCCGAGCGGCTGCCCGGGCTCGTCGACGCGCACACGCACCTGTACTCCTGCGGGCACCGCACCGCCGACGAGGTGCGCGCGGCCGCCGACAGGGCCGCGCTCGCCGGCGTGGCCGCCATGGTGACCGTCGGCGACGACCTCGCCGAGTCC
>NZ_KV824117.1:0-4179 GCF_001815995.1 Dietzia sp. HMSC21D01
GCTCGCGCGCGGCGCCGTCCGGCCCGAGGTGGCGCCTGACGGCGACGGGGGATACCGCGTCGAATACCCCGTCCCGACCGCGCCCTCCACGCCGGCGTCCGTCGAGGGCGACCGGCTCCGCCTCGAACACGACGGTTTCCGCGCCGTTCTCGGCCTGCCGCCGCTGCTGACCCGCTGCGTCCTCGTCGACTCGACCTTCGACGCCGGCGCCGGGCGGGTCCGGCTACGCTTTCTCCCGGACCCCGATCTGTGGCCGCAGAACCTCGTGCCGACCGGTTCCGCCGACACGGCCGGGTAGTATCCGCATTCGTCGATTGGCACCACGAGAGGACCGGGGACCGCGTTGCTGTACTACCTGTTCAAGTGCGTGCTCATCGGCCCGTTCCTCCGGGTGACGAGTCGGCGGGTCGTGACGGGACGCGAGCACTTCCCGGCCCGGGGGGCCGCTCTCCTCGTCGGCAACCACCAGTCGGTCGCGGACTGGCTGTTCACCCCGCTGCTCCTGCCGCGCCGGGTGACGTTCCTGGCCAAGAGTGACTACTTCACGGGAACCGGCATCCGCGGGATGCTCAGCCGGTGGTTCTTCGCCGGCTCCGGGCAGTACCCGATCGACCGCACCAACGCCGACGCCGCACAGGCGGCGCTGGACGCCGGTCTCGAAGTCCTGTCGTCCGGGCAGATCCTGTGCATCTATCCCGAGGGCACCCGTTCCCCGGACGGACGGCTCTACCGGGGCAAGACCGGGCCGGCCCGGCTGGCGCTGCGCGCGGGCGTGCCGATCATCCCCGTCGGGGTCTCCGGCACCGGCGAGTACGTCCGCAAGGCGACCAGGTTCCGCTTCTTCCCGCGCACCGAGGTCCGCGTTATGCTCGGCGAGCCGCTCGACCTCTCGCCGTGGGCCGGCCGTGAAGGCGACCGGGCGGCCGAGCGCGAGGTCACCGACGAGCTCATGCGTCGCATCCAGGCACTCACCGGCCAGGAGTACGTCCACGACATCTACGGCGCGGACATGAAGAAGCGCTACCAGGCGGTCCGCGAGTCAGGGCACAACCTGCTCGACCAGCCCGTCGACGGACAGCGCTGACGAGGTGCGGTACTTCTACGACTGCGAGTTCATCGAGGACGGCACGACCATCGACCTGGTGTCGGTGGGGGTCGTCGCCGAGGACGGTCGCGAGTTCTACGCGGTGTCCACCGAGTTCGACTCGTCGACGGCCGGCCCGTGGGTCCGCCGCAACGTCCTGCCCAAACTCCCCAACCCGTCGTCCGCGGCGTGGATGTCGAGGGCCCGGATCCGCGACGAGCTGTACGACTTCGTCACGGCCCGGCCCACCGGCCCGGTCGAGATGTGGGCGTGGATCGGCGCCTATGACCACGTCGCGGTGTGCCAGCTGTGGGGCGACATGACGAAGCTCCCGGCGGCGATGCCCAAGTTCACCCGCGACGTCCGCCAACTGTGGGAGCTCGCCGGCCGGCCGGAGCTGCCGGCGCACCCCGGGGGCGCACACGACGCACTCGGTGACGCCCGCCATGTGGCGATGCGGTTCCGGGCCATCGCCGAGCAGGCGCCCCACCTGGGTCTCTGAGGCCTCGCCCGCGCGCGGTGGCGTATCGTCGCCGGGGTGAGCAACTGGACAGTCGACGTCGACATCGCGCAACTCCCCGACCTGCCGCCGCTCTCCGCGGACCTCAACAGGCAGTTGGCCGATGCGCTCTCCCGGCCGGCGCTGCAGCAGCCGTCGTGGGACCCGCAGCACGCCGCCGCCATGCGCAAGGTCCTCGAGAGCGTCCCGCCGATCTGCGTGGCCTCCGAGGTCGAGCACCTCTCGGACCGCCTGGCGGACGTGGCCCACGGTCGGGCGTTCCTGCTGCAGGGCGGTGACTGCGCGGAGACGTTCGAGGCCAACACCGAGCCCCATATCAAGGGCGTGATCCGCACGCTCCTGCAGATGTCGGTCGTGCTGACCTACGGCGCCTCGATGCCCGTGGTCAAGGTCGGTCGCATCGCCGGCCAGTACGCCAAGCCCCGCTCCGCCGACCGCGACGGCACCGGACTGCTGTCCTACCGGGGGGACATGGTCAACAGCATCGAGGCGGACGAGTCCGCCCGCGAGCACGACCCGTCCCGCCTGGTCCGCGCCTACGCCAACGCGGCCGCGGCGATGAACCTCGTCCGCTCCCTGACGGCGTCGGGCACCGCCGACCTGCACCGCGTGCACGAGTGGAACATGGAGTTCGTAGCCGGCTCGCCGGCCGGTGCCCGCTACGAGGCCCTGGCCGCGGAGGTCGACCGGGGCCTGCGCTTCATGGACGCGTGCGGCGTCTCCGACGCGAACCTGCGGTCCGCCGACATCTTCTCCTCCCACGAGGCCCTGGTCCTGGACTACGAGCGGGCGATGCTGCGCCTGGCCGACGACGGGACGGGACTCACCGGTGACGCCGAGCCGGGCCTGTACGACCTGTCGGCCCACTTCCTGTGGATCGGGGAGCGCACCCGCGGCATCGACGACGCGCACGTGGCGTTCGCCTCGCTCATCCAGAACCCCATCGGACTGAAGATCGGTCCCACCACGACGCCCGAGCTGGCGGTCGAGTACGTGAAGAAGCTCGACCCGGACAACCGGCCGGGCCGCCTCACCCTGGTCTCCCGCATGGGCAACGACAAGGTCCGGGAGGCGCTCCCGCCGATCGTCCGTGCGGTGGAGGCCACCGGGCACAAGGTCATCTGGCAGTGCGACCCGATGCACGGCAACACCCACTCCACGTCGAACGGGTACAAGACCCGCCATTTCGACCGGATCATCGACGAGGTCCAGGGCTTCTTCGAGGTGCACCACGCGCTCGGGTCGCATCCCGGCGGGATCCACATCGAGTTGACCGGCGAGGACGTCACGGAGTGCCTCGGCGGCGCCCAGGACATCTCCGACCTGGATCTGGCGGGCCGGTACGAGACGGCCTGCGACCCGCGGCTCAACACCCAGCAGTCGCTCGAGCTGGCCTACCTGGTCGCGGAGATGCTGCGCCACTGACGCGTCGGGCCCGGCCGCCGGCGCGACGCGTCAGCCCAGGGCGTCGATCTCGACCTCGCTGCCCCGGGCCACCACCCGGCCGGGCAGCGGGGTCTGGCCGTAGACGATGCCGCTCGACGTCCCCGCGTCGATGGTGGCGCGCAGTCCGGCCTCCTGCAGTCGCTGGCGGGCGTCGGACGCGCGTGAGCCAAGCACGACCGGGACGGTCACCGCGTCCGACGGCACGATCCGCAGCACGGCGCCCGACGGGTCGAGGCGGGTCCCGGCGGGCGGCTCGGTACGGACCACCCGACCGTCGGCGACCTGACGATCGGTGACGGGCGACTCGAGGACGACCGTGAACCCGGCCTTCTCGAGCACGTCGGTCGCCTCGTCGACGGGCACGTCCCTGATGTCGGGCACGGTCAGTGCGTTGGAGACCAGCAGGACGACCCCGTCGCCGCGGGACACGTCGGTCCCGGCGTCCGGGTCGGTGCCCACGGCCAGGCCACCGTCCACCTCGTCGTCGTACACCCTCCTGACCTCCGACACGGCGAGGCCCGCGCCCTCGAGGGCGGCGCGCGCCTGGTCCTCGGCCAGGCCCACCACCTCCGGCACGGCCACCGGCGCCGGCCCGGAGCTGGTGATCATGGCCACGCGCGTGCCCACGTCGACGGTCGTGCCCGCGCCGGGCTGCAACGACACCACCTGGCCGACGGGCACCGAGTCGGAGTACTCGGAGCCGCCGCGGACCGGCTCCAGCGAGTTCTCCCGGAGGGCGGCCGAGACGGCGTCGACGGTCCGGTTCGCACCCACCTCGGGCACCACCGGGCGCCCCACCGACACCAACACGGCCACGGTGTCCCCGCGGGGCACCTTCTCACCCGCCGCGGGGTCGGTACCCACCAGGCCGGACGGGGGGACGTCGTTGCTGAAGGCGTCGCGCGTCGCGGCCGCGAGCCCCACGGCGTTGACCGCGTCGGTGGCCTGGCCCACCGACATCCCCTGGACGGAGGGCACCTCCACGAACCGCCCCGAGCCGAGCCACCACCCGGCCACGGCCAGTCCGATCGCGGCGGCGAGCACCACGATGAGCCATAACATGCCGCGCTGTCGGCGCGGCCGGATGATGTCGCGGTCGGGCGCGGCCTCCACCTCGGCGCGCGGTGCG
>NZ_KV824118.1:0-8713 GCF_001815995.1 Dietzia sp. HMSC21D01
GGGCCGCGGCCTCCGCGAGGAGGGTGTCGGTCTCCTGCGGCAGGTGCGCACCGTGCTGCTCGGTGGCCCCGAGTGGCAGCACCGCCAGCACGCCGCCGCCCGGCCGTCCGTCCGCGCCGGTCGCGCCCGTCATGTCGGGTCAGACCTTGATCGCGCCCATGTCGACGGTGAAGGTCGAGGCGGTGATGGTGCGCGAGGCGTCCGACGCGAGGAACATCACCGAGTCGGAGATGTCGTCGGTGCTGGCCATGCCCATGCCCAGGATCGGGGTGAAATGCGGCAGGAACTGCGGCATGTTGTTGAACACCTCGAGCGCGTCGGGGTCCTCGGCACCCATCGGCGTCCGCACGCCGTAGGGGTGGATCGTGTTGACCCGGATGCCGTGCTCACCGAGCTCCTTCGCGGCGGTCTGCGCGAGGCCCACCACGCCGTACTTGGAGGCCGAGTACGGGGACTGCACCGGCATGGCCTTGAGGCCCGCCACCGAGCTGACCAGGATGATCGAGCCGCCGTTACCCGCGTCGAGCATGTGCGGGATCGCCGCACGCAGCGTCTTCCAGTACCCCGTGAGGTTGATGTCGAGGGTGTCCTGCCACTGCTGCTCGTCGAGCTCCCAGACCTTGCCCCAGTTGCAGATGCCCGCGTTGGCGATCACCACGTCCAGGCGGCCACCGAAGCGCTCCAAGCCGCGGGCCACGAGGGCCTGCTGGAACGCCAGGTCGCGGACGTCACCGACCTCGGCGAGGATCTCCCCTCCCTCGGCCTCCACGCGCTCGATGGTGGTGGCCAGGTCGTCCTCGGTGGCGGCCCGGTACTTCACGTACTCGGACGGCGAGTCACACAGGTCCAGGCCGATGATCCTGGCGCCCTCGCGCGCGAAGCGGATCGCGTGCTTGCGGCCCTGGCCGCGGGCCACACCGGTGATGTAGACGACCTTGCCGTCGAAATCTCCCATTACAGGGGGTGTCCTTCTCTTCCGTGGTGGTGGGTCAGACGCCGAGACGGCGCATGAAGTCGTCGGGGATGACGTAGTCGTCGCGGTTCAGCTCGGAGATCGAGGACTTGCTCAGCCCGATGAGGCTCGAGTCGAGTCCGGAACGCATGATGTCGAGGACGTTCTCCACTCCCGCCTGGCCGTTGGCCCCGAGCCCCCACAGGTACGCGCGACCGATCATCACGGCCCGGGCACCGAGCGCGAGTGCCTTGGCCACGTCCGAACCGCGACGGATGCCGCCGTCGAGCAGGACCTCTACCTGATCGCCCACCTCGTCGGCGATCGGCGCGAGGCACCGGATGGACGCCGGGGTGGCGTCGAGGTTGTTGCCGCCGTGGTTGGAGACGGAGATCGCGGTGACCCCGGCGTCGACGGCCCGCTTGGCGTCGTCGACCCGGATGATGCCCTTGAGCATGACCGGTCCGTCGTAGTTCTCCACGACCCAGGCGATGTCCTCCCACGTGGCCGGCGGGGTGCCCATCCACTCGCCGTAGGCACCGAAGAACGTCGGGCCCATCTCGCCCTTGCCCACCAGGTTGGGGGTCGTCAGATCGGGGAACCGCTTGTTGACCACCACGTCGCGGGCCCACTCGGCGGCCCAGCGGGGACGCACGGCGATCTGCGGGGCGAGGGTGATCATAGCCCTGGCGTCGAGCTTCTCCGGGATGGCCGGGCTGCCCCAGTCACGGCCCATCGAAAACGACCAGTCGGTGGTGAGGATGACCCCCGCCGCCCCGGCGGCCTTGGCGCGCTCCAGCCGCTCCAGCACCTTCTCCTTGCCGCCGAGCCAGTACACCTGGAAGAAGGTCTGCGGGTTGGCCGCGATGACCTCCTCGATCGGCTTGGACGCGAACGAGCTCAGTCCCATCGCGGTGCCGCGGGCGGCCGCGGCACGGGCCACATCCACCTCGCCGTCCGGCGTGACGGCCTGGACACCGGTCGGCGAGATCATCACCGGCAGGCTGATGGGCTGGCCCATCACCGTGGTGGCCATGTCACGGTCCTGCTTGGCGCCGATCACGTGGGGCTTGGGCTCGAGCTCGGTGAAGGCGTCCATGTTGTCGCGGATGGTCACCCCCGCCTCGCTGCCGCCGACGAGCGCCATGTACACGCTCTTGGGCAGCTTCTTCTTCGCGCGGCGCTGGGCCTCCGCGACAGACTCGAACCACGGGTTCTGGCGCCAGGGGTTGGCCTCGGCGATCTTCGACAGGCGGGACACGGTGGTGGCTGCTCCTTCTAGGGGGTTGGTCCGGGCCAGCGGGGTTCGTCCGGGCGGGCCGGCTCAGATCGGGGACTCGTCGCACAGGCTGGTGGGCCTGCGCGGCGGTGTCGTGACGAGGGTCAGCGGCACCGGGCCGGTGGGCTGCTTACGCGCCGCGAGCCCCATGGGCCGCGTGTGGTCCTGCGAGGGGTCGGGGATGCTGCGCTCAGCCGCGAGCAATCCCTCTCCGTAACCCTGGACGCACTCGGGGTCCGGGCCGTCCATCGGCAGCCCGGTGAAGAACTTGGCCGCCATGCAGCCACCCCGGCAACTGTCGTAGAAGTCGCAGGACGCACACGCCCCGGCCGACTGCGGCTCACGCAGCTCACGGAACAACTCCGAGGTCTGCCACACCGTCTCGAAGCCGCCGTCGGCGACGACGTTGCCGGCGAGGAACTCCTCGTGGATGGCGAACGGACAGGCGTAGACGTCGCCGATCGGGTCGATCAGGCACACCACACGGCCGGCGCCGCACAGGTTGAGCCCGGGTAGCGAGCCCTGCGCCTGTCCTTCACCGAAGGGGGTCAGGTGGAAGAAGCTGTCGCCGGTAAGCACATCGGAGCCGTTCGCGACCAGCCAGTCGTACAGGTCCTTCTGCTGCTCGGGCAGGGGATGCAGGTCGTCCCACACGTCGGCGCCGCGGCCCGACGGACGCAGGCGCGTGATGCGCAGGGTCGCGTCGTACTTGTCGGCCAGCGCCTTGAACTCGTCCAGCTGGGTGACGTTCTCGCGCGTCACCACCACCGAGATCTTGGCGTCGGTGAAGCCGGCGTCCTTGAGGTTCTGTAGCGCCCGGCAGGCCATGTCGAAGGACCCCGGGCCGCGGACCGCGTCGTTGACCTCCGCTGTCGCACCGTCGATGGAGATCTGGACGTCCACGTAGTCGCTCGCGGCCAGGCGCCTGGCGACCTTCTCGTCGATACGGACGCCGTTGGTGGAGAACTTCACGCCCACCTGATGGCTGGTGGCGTAGTCGACCAACTCCCAGAAATCGGAGCGGACCGTCGGCTCGCCACCGCCGATGTTGACGTAGAAGACCTGCATCTTCTGCAGCTCGTCGATGATCGCCTTGCACTGCTCGGTGCTGAGCTCGCGCGGGTCACGGCGACCGGAGGAGCTCAGGCAGTGCACGCAGGCGAGGTTGCAGGCGTAGGTGAGTTCCCAGGTCAGGCAGATCGGCGCGTCGAGCCCGCGTTCGAACTGGTCGACGAGGCGGCCGACGGGCGCCGGGGCGGGACGGTCGAGCATGCTGGTCATGAGGTCTCCTCGATCATGCGCGAGGCGGCGAGCTGGCCGAGCGCGTGCAGGTACAGCCGCGCTGTCGCCGGATCATCGATCGACACCCCGGCGGCGGCACAGGCGGCGCGCGCGGTGGGGTGGTCGGCGAGGGTGCTGACCACCTCGACGATGGTCGGCGACTTGAGGAAGCTGAGCTTGCGGGTGTGGAAGTGGTAGAGCAGTGCCCCGAACGGCTCGGGCCGGAGCGCCACGCCGGGGTGCAGGCGCCAGCCGGCGTCGAGGTCGAATTCCGCCGGGGCGGCTGACTGCTCGGCGTCGGCCGGCGCTGCTGCGGAGGTCATCTCAGTAGACCCCACACATGCCGTCGATGGAGACCTCCTCGATGAGGGCCTCCTCCAGCACGACCTCGGTGTTCTGCGTGTTCTCCATGACGTGTCCTTTCGTCTGGCACTCCAGCGACATCCCACCGGTTTCCGGTGAGATCTGCATCATATTGGCACTTAGTGCCAGTGGCAAGAGTCACTCATCTAGGCTCTCGTGTCATGGGAATGCCGGAAATGCCCGGAACCGAGACACGGCCCCCGGGACGTCGGCCGTCGACCACGCGCGCCTCCATCGTCGACGTGGCCCTCGACCTGTTCGCCCGGCAGGGCTACGACGCGACCAGCGTCGACCAGATCGCCGAGGCCGCGCACATCTCCCGCCGCACCCTGTTCCGCTACTTCCCCGGCAAGGCCGCCATCGCCTGGGGCGAGTTCGACGAGCAGATCGACCTCATGCTGGGCTTCCTCGCCGACGTGCCCGAGCAGACGCCACTGCGCGACGCCCTCGCCGACGCACTGATCGCGTTCAACACGTTCCCGCGCGAGCAAACGGAAGCGCACCGACTACGGATGCGCCTCCTGCTCGGCGTGGACGAACTGCAGGCGCACTCGACCCTCGTGTACGCCGACTGGCGCCGGGCCGTGGCCGGGTTCGTCGCCGCCAGGCTCGGCCAGACGGTGGACGATCTCGTGCCCGCCGCGACCGCGCACGCCGCGCTGGGGATCGCACTGTCCGCCTACCGCCTGTGGGTGGCCGAGCCCGGAGCCGACCAGGATCGCCTCCACGAGCTCCTGCGTCACGGGACGCAGATCCTCGCCCGAGAGGACGCGTTCGAGCCCGGTGGGCGACCGCGCTGAACTTACCGGCGGGTAACCTCGTCGTCGTGACCCACTCCGACACCTCCCCCACCCACCACACCGACACCTCCACCTACCGGCTGTGGAAGACCGCCACCCGGCTCCCGTTCGGCTCCCGCCTGTTCAGCGCGGCGGTGAGCCTCAAGGCCCCGTACTTCCGCACCGCGTACCCGCACGTCGTCGAACTCCGACCGGGCCGCTGCGTCGTCCGCGGACCCGGCTGGTGGGGCAACCGCAACCACATCGGCACCTTCCACGTGATCGCGGCGTGCAACCTCGCCGAGATGGCCATGGGCATGCTCGCCGAGGCCACGGTTCCCGCCACCCACCGATGGATCCCCGTGGGCATGAACGTGCGCTACCCCGCCAAGTCGACGGGCGGGATGACCGTCACGGCCGAGTGGACCGAGCTGCCCGACTTCGCGTCGATCACCACCGGGCAGGACGTCGAGGTGCCCCTGCGGTTCGTCGACGACGCGGGGGTCGAGCCCATCACCGGCTCGATCACCATCCGCGTCTCGCCCAGGAAGAAGCGCTGAGACGGTACCGGCTCTCCCGTCGGCGGGCTCGTCGGCGGGCTCGTCGGCGGGCTGACCGGCGCGCTAATCGCGGGTGCGGGCGTCGAAGGCCTTGATCGCGATCGGGGCGATCACCACCGTCAGGCCGACGATCCACAGCAGTGACGCCAGCACCGGGTGCTGCAGCGGGAGGGCGGCGTCCGGGCCGACGGCCGGGGCGTTGCCCCAGAGTTCCCGCATCGCCTGCACCACCGAGGAGAGCGGGTTCCACTCCGCGATCGCCCGCAACCACACGGGCATCGACTCCGGCGGGGCGAAGGTGTTGGCGACGAACGTGATGGGGAACGTCGTGGTGAACATGACGCCGTTCACCGCCTCGATCGTCTTGAGCCGCGAACCGACGACGATGCCGATCCAGATCATGACGAAGCCGAAGCCCAGCAGGATGAGGTATCCGAGCAGCGCGTCGATGATCCCGCTGCGGATCCGCCACCCCACGATGAGGCCCGTCAACGACATGACCACGACGCCGATCGAGGAGTGGATGAGGCTCGACGCGCTCCGCGCGATGAGGATGGACGCCCGCTGGATGGGCAGCGTCCGGAAACGGTCGATGATGCCCTTGTTGAGGTCGTTGCACAGTCCCGAGGCCACGACGAACGACGAGAACGCCATGGTCTGCGCCATGATCCCGGGAAGCAGCCACTCGCGGTAGTTCCCGCTCCCCGCCACGGCGATCGCACCGCCGAAGACGTACGCGAACAGCAGCACGAACATCACCGGCTGGATGGTGACGTCCGCGAGGTTCTCCGGCTGCCGCCGGATGTGGAACAGATTGCGGCGCACCAGCGCCGAGACCTGCCGGCCGAACGACGGGCCGTCCGGGCGGGCCAGGACGACGAAGCCGTCCGCGCTGGTGGTTCCCACGGCGGGGTCCGCGACGGTGCTCATACCCGGTACTCCTCCTCGGTGGTGCCGAGACTGGCGGTCTCGGATCGGGCGGTGTCGGATCGGGCGGTGTCGTCTCCGCCGGACTCGAGTCGGGGGTCCTCCGCCTTACGCCCCGTCAACGAGAGGAAGACGTCGTCCAGGCTCGGGCGCTGCAGGCCGATGTCGTCCAGCTCGATACCGGCCTCGGTGAACGCCGCGGCGATCCCCGCGAGCGCGGAGACACCTTCCGACGGCGCGGTGAGGCGGCGCGCGTCCCGGTCGACGTGGAAGTCGGCGATCCGGGTCGTCAGCACCCGCGCGGCTTCGTCGACGTCCTCCGGACGCGACACCGTGATCACCAGACTCGCCACCCCCGAGCGATCCTTGAGCTGCAGCGGCGTGCCCTCCGCGATGACGCGTCCGTGGTCGATCACGATCACCCGGTCGGCGAGCTGATCGGCCTCGTCGAGGTACTGGGTGGTGAGCAGCAGCGTGGTGCCGTCACGGACCAGTCCGCGCAACACGTCCCACAATTCGTTGCGCGACCGTGGGTCCAGACCGGTGGTCGGCTCGTCGAGGAACAGCACCGGCGGGGCCGCCACGAGACTGGCCGCCAGGTCCAGGCGGCGCCGCATCCCGCCGGAGTAGCTCTTGGCGACGCGGGTCGCCGCCTCGGTGAGCGAGAACTTCTCCAGCAGTTCGTCCGCCCGCGCCTTCACCGCCTTCTTCGGCAGCCCGTACAGGTCACCGACTAGCCGGAGATTCTCCCGCCCGGTGAGCAGTTCGTCCACCGTCGCCGATTGGGCGGTCAACCCCATCTTCTTGCGCACCAGTGCGGGTTCGGAGACGACGTCGTGGCCGGCCACCCGGGCGGTTCCCGAGGTCGGCGGACTCAGGGTGGTCATCATCCGGATCGTGGTGGTCTTGCCGGAACCGTTCGGGCCGAGCAATCCGAGGACCGTCCCGGTGGGGACGGTGAACGAGATGTCGTCGACAGCGGTGAAGTCACCGAATCGCTTGACGAGGTGTTCGGCCTCGATCGCCGGTGCGGACGTGGATCGGGTACTCACCCTCAAAGGGTGGCCCCCACCCGTGGAGTAGTCAACAGTCCCGCCGCGCCGTGCGGACAGATCCTGTCAGCAATGCGGTCCGCGGCGCCGGATCGGATGCCGACGAGCCCCGACCGACCTACCGTCGTTCCATGCCCCGCATAGCCATCACCTCCGTCCACGTCGACGACCAGTCGCGTGCGCTGAGCTTTTACACCGAGATCCTGGGATTCGTCCTCAAACACGACCTCCCCGCGGGCGAGTTCCGCTGGCTCACGGTGGTCGACCCGGGCGATCCGAACGGCACCCAGCTACTGCTCGAGCCCGACCAGCACCCCGCCGCCCGTGCCTACGTCACCGCGTTGCACGCCGACGGGATCCCCGCCGCGCAGTTCGAGGTGGACGACATCCACCGGGCGCACGCCGAGCTGCAGGAGCGGGGCGCGCGGATCGTTCAGCCGCCCACCGAAATGGGCCCGGTGTGGACGATGATCCTCGACGACACCTGCGGCAACCTCGTCCAGCTCGTCACCGCCGCGGACGTCTGAGGTCCGGTCGCCGGAGCCGTACCCGGCTCGTCGACGTATCGTGGGGAGGCCGCGCCAGCGCCTTCCGACGCCCCCACGACCAAAGGATGACCGGTACCCGTGAGCCCCCAGTCGACCATCCCGCCGACCATCGCCCGTTCGTGGCTCCTGCTGCCCGCGGACAAGTCCGAGCGTTTCGACGACGCCGTGGACTCCGAGATGGACGTGGTGGTCCTCGACGTCGAGGACGGGGTGCGGCAGTCCGAGAAGGAACGCTCGCGCCGTGAAGTGCGCCAGTGGCTCGAGGCGGGCAACCACGCGTGGATCCGCATCAACGACGTCCGTTCGCCGGAGTGGGAGAAGGACCTCATGGCTCTGGGCCACTGCCCCGGGCTGGACGGAGTGATGCTGGCCAAGACCGAGAACGCCGAGCACGTCGCCCTCACCGCGGCCCGCCTGGCCGAGGGCACCCCGATCGTCGCCCTGGTCGAGTCCGCGGACGGCCTGGCACAGGCGGCGGAGATCGCCAAGACCGACCAGGTCGTGCGCCTGGCGTTCGGCGTCGGGGACTACCGCCGCGACACCGGGATCGGGTCCTCTCAGATCGCCCTGGCCTACACGCGCTCGCAGTTCGTGGTGGCCAGCCGGATCGCGCGCGTCGCCCCGCCGATCGACGGGCCGACCATCTCCAACGACACCCGGGTCCTCATGGACGCGGCGGAGCACGCCGTCGAGATGGGCATGACCGGCAAGCTGTGTCTCCGGGTCGACCAGGCGCCGTACATCAACGAGGTCCTCTCCCCCTCCGCCGCGGACGTCTCGTGGGCCGAGTCGGTCATCGACGAACTCGGGAACGGCGGCGAGCGCTGCCGCGACGGTTCCGACCTGCCGCGTCTGGCCCGCGCGCAGAAGATCGCCCGGCTCGCGCAGGCGTACGCCGTCGCGCGCTGACGGAAACCGCGGACGCCTGGCGCGTCGCGGACGTGACAGGGCCCCGGCCGCGGGTGCGGCCGG